>WUAJ01000175.1 GCA_009827215.1 Phycisphaeraceae bacterium | reverse complement strand
AATTCAGCGCGGCGACAATGTGGTCTCGCTTAATGGTGAGGTGCTGGATGCGGAGGGATTTAAAGAGGCGCTCGATCAGATGAGCGTAAATGACGAAGCCGTACTCGTCATGCGGCGCTCTCCCGATGCGAATATGAACGCGTCGGTCCCAAAGGGTGGACAAGGGGGCGAAGAGTTTACCGTAGCTGTGACACTTTCAAGTAAGGCAGAATGGTCGGGGACGATCGGCCGTGGTCTTAGGGATCGCAAGATCGAGCCGCTCAAGGAAGGAGAGTTCGAGCAGATGATCCTCCGGCGTGCGCGAGAAGTCGCGATTCTCGAGAACGAGGATGGTGTCGCTGCATTAATCGATCGGCTCGGTGTGGTGCAAAACGAGGCGCTCGATCCGGGATCAATCCCAGCGGTGGTGCAGATGTTCGATCGTCCATTGAGTATGGACCGAGTCGAGTACAGCATCGCTGAACAAGTGGCGCAGATCAATAGGATCGGAACCAAGCTGGACGAGGGGGATCTCAAGAGAGTGACTGATGCGATCATCGAGATCCTCGCGTTACCAGACCTTAGGGAGGTTGGTACGGAAGCGGTCATAGCACAGGTTGCATCCAGCGCAAACTCTCAGAATGAAAAAATGATGTGGAGCAAAGCAACGGCGTTGGTGGATCAGATGCGCAACGATTGGTCAATCTATGGCGAGAATGCAGAGGACCATCTACGCGTTATCCAATCATCGGTTGATGAAGCATCCATCGGAGTGGCCGTGCGCCTGAAAGCAATGGAGGAGCACGCGTTCGCATGGGATGCGATGGTGCGATCGAAACAGATGATGAATCGATCTTCGATGGTTCAAGATGACTTGCCTGAGAATCTCCGCGAAGCGGTTCAGGGTGATGTGCTCGCGTTTGATGTCGATGAATCAGGACACTACCGCGTGCTCGGAAGCAAAGGCAACAACCGCTACGACATGAGCAAGATCGCATCCGTCGTTGATGTGGATGGCGACGATGTGTACCACTATCCGGCTGAGATGAATCTTGATCCGAACAGTCCGACTCGGAACCAATCCATCGTGGACTGGAATGGGAATGATCAATACATCGCCGATGGGAGTTACTTTGGTCCCGCGACAGGGGTGTATGGATATTCGCTGATTGATGATCACGCCGGGGATGATGTGTATTCCAGTGATGGCCATCTGTCGATCGGCGCGGGATTGTTCGGGGTTGGAGTGCTGATCGATCGTGGAGGCAACGATCGGTACGAGAATATGGGTGAGCAAGCCGGATTCACAATGGGTGTTGGGTACTGGGGAGCCGGGATCATCCTCGACAAGGGCGGCTCAGACACATACATCGGAGAAAAACTCTGCCAAGGCATCGGCGGCCCGCGTGGATTCGGGGTGATTGTCGATTCGAGCGGCAGAGATGTGTGTCGAGCGAATGGTCCGACCTTTGGTTCCGCGTACGGCACACCTGGAGTATTCCTCGGAATGAGTCAGGGGTTCGGTGTTGGTATCCGAGGCTATGCGAGTGGTGGGGTCGGTGCGATCTACGACTTTGGTGGCAATGATCGCTACGAAGCAGGGGAGTTCTCACAAGCCGGTGGATACTACTTTGGACTCGGGATCATACACGACTACAGCGGACACGATCTGTACTACGGCAATCGATACGGACAAGCATTCGCGGCTCATCAAGCGGGAGGGATCCTCGTCGATGATGCCGGGGACGATACCTACTGGTCGATGACCGCTGCATCGCAGGGAGGGACATGGGACGAGTCGATCGGGATGCTGATCGATAAAGCCGGGAACGATTCGTATCGCTGTGATGGATTGGGACAAGGAGCCGCAGCGATGCAAGCGATCGGGATCCTGATCGATCTGGGAGGGGACGATCGATACTCCGCGAATCCAGGATCGACTATGGGGACATCGGGCAGCAACACCTACCACTACGACGCGGACAAGGTCATGAGTTTCTCAGGATTCTTTGATCTGGGAGGAGGCCGGGATGTGTACTCCGTCGAGGAAAGAGGGGATGGGATTGTGCAGTCGACAGGGAAAGCCAGCGAGGACGAGCGGGCTCAATCCACGCTCTACGGCGTGTTTGTGGATGAGTGAATCGGGAGGTGGGGGCGGCTATGATTCCCTCCAGTTTCGGGTGATTTTGAGTGCTTTGACACCAGCCCGATGAGACTCTTTGGACTTTGAAGGAATCGATATGCCGACCTCGACCGCCGCGGATACTTTTGTAACTCTTGCTGCCGACACCAACCAAGCGTTGGGTATCGCGCAGTACGCGATTGACTTTCTCAGTGACGACCCCGCCAAGCGGGGCGATCCGTCCGCGGCCGTGCTCGAACGGACCAACCTGTTCTTCACCGATGCCGTGATCTGTGGACTGTCGGCTCTCGCGCTCAAGACCAACGCACCAACCATCCTGCGGAACGAAGCGCTGCAGTACCCCGTCACCGACGCGACCCATCGTCTCGGCAAATCGGTCAAGCGCGGCGCCACCGTGTTCGGGAGCGATGTCCAGGTCCAACCAGAAAAAGCAATCCTCGCCAACGGCTCAGCGGTCCGCGAGTGGGACTCCAACGGGACCAACTTTGGTTACAACCCAAAGCTCGGCAACCTCGCGGGCGAGTTCGGACACAACGACTTCTACGGCGTCTGCATCGCGGGCGCACAGATGACCGAACGCGACGGCGCGTACGCACTCAAAGCGATGGTCTGTCTCGACGAGATCCGTGGTCGTTTGTCCGAGGTGTTCTCGCTCAAGACGTACAAGGTTGACCATGTCGTCCACGGCGCGATCGGTTCAGCAGCGGTCTTCGGCGCGATGATGGGCGCGACCGCTGAGCAGATCGAATCCGCGATCGGCATGGTCGTCGCGCACTACATCCCGTTCCGCGCGATCCGTGCCGGGAAGCAGCTCAGCGATTCGAAGGGCGCTAGTGCCGCGATCTCGACCGAGGTCGCGATCATGGCGGTCCGCCGAAGCATGTCGGGGTTCATGGGACCTCGCGACATCTTCCGCAACCCAGAAGCGATCTTCCGCATCTTCGAAGGTCCGGGACAGATGTTCGAGAAAGTCGGCACCGACAACGCGAACACCAAGGACGCCGATGCTTCGCCGTTCACACTGACACTCGCGCAGGGCGGCGACGACTTCGCCGTCATGGGCATGCACTTCAAGCTCGGTCTCTACGAGCACCAGAGCGCCGGCGCACTGCAAGCGATGCTCGATCTGCTCGAAAAAGCACCGCACCTCCTCGACGATGAGACCGGTTCAAAGATCAAGTCGATCAAGATCACCGCCTACGAGCCCGCGTTCGGGATCATCGGCGATCCAGCGAAGCGCAACCCAACAACGCGCCAGAGCGCGGACCACTCGATGGTCTACATCGTCGGCACCCTCCTCCGCAAGGCGCTGACTCAGCAGAAAGCGGGATGGACCGAGCTGATGCTCGAGCCGTATGACTACTCGCCGCAAGCGATCGTCAACGAACGCACTCGCTCGCTCATGGACAAGATCGAGTTTTTCCACGGCGGCAAGGAATACGACGACCGCTACCCCGACGGCATCCCAACCTCCGTCATCATCGAAGACACCGACGGCACCGAGTTCGAGTCCGGCATGGTCATGTACCCCGGCGGTCACGCTCGCAACACCGAAGCGGACCTCCGAGGAATCCTGGCGCACAAGTTCAATCTGCTCGGGAAGCTCGCGTTCGAAGACCCGTCGCCGATCGTTGCTCGATTCGAGGACCTTGGAAACAAGTCCATCGAGGACATCGCTTCGATCCACAACTTCGAGATCCAGACCCGCGACGGGTACGAATAATCAATCCAGATATGGAATGAAATCAGTTGAGACTCTCAAGAGTCGGGCTTCGGTCCGGCTCTTGTACTAATGGTGCTCGCTCTATTTCAATAAGTATCGAATCCCCATCGGGACCAACTGGCTCAGCATGCACGGGACGGCCCGTATCATCGAGGATGAGATTTCGTTGTGCATCAAAATTCCCAGGGAATCGATCTTCAAACTCAGGGAATCGTCGTCTGTCGTCATGTGTCTCGCCTGAGTCGTCATCGCCGTCTGAACCAACCGAGTAGAGGATGTATCCGGACTCCGTGGTGCGGTACTTCATCGTGTGTCCAGGATTGAATGTGTCCGCAGGGAGTTCGGGGAGATAGTTCGGAGTGAGTGAACTCAGTGTCTCTGGGTACACGCCGTGGTCGCGAGAGTAGATCTCAATCGCGAGCATTGTCTTCGTCGCGTCATGCGTCATATGCGACCAGAACACACGGTCAACAGCTCTCGAGAGCGCCGGCATGAGCAGTTCCGCAGGACCCATGATGAGATTGTCGAGAACTTCTGGTCCTTGATTGAACGCACGATCAATATGACGCTCATGAGCTTTGAGCTTTGGTAGATCTTTGGGACCTTGCTCTTGGACGACGTCTACCAGATCCATCATGGTGTGGTACGTGTCGTACTGAGACTTCCGATCCGGTGCGAGACTGAGTGCGATTGGTCCAGTGAGGAGTTGGGCTGGTTTGATTGAAAGATCTTCGTATAAAATGTGATCGCTTCTGAATCCTATGAGGATTTGCGATCCATGCTTTGTGAGTCGCCCATTCCCATTGCCGTCATCGGTGTAGGTGCGTTGGAGGACATCATCGAACATCATCCGCTCGCCTTCAAAGGACATATGCAAAGCAGGACGCACAAGCGCGTGTTCGTGGGAGAGTGCGACAAGCTGCGATCTAGTTAGCGTGTCTGGGTAGTCATTGAGAACATGCTTCATCGCGTTTTCTGTGAGATGCGCGATCGCGATATTCACGAGATCAGCGATGATGGTGCCGTCGAAGGATTTCTGCCGCGTCATCGCGAGCATCGCCGAGAGGTTCTCGTATACACGATCAGAATCGCCCTCCCTCGCGGCGACGAGCATATCGAAGTACATAAGATTCGCGAATCGGCGCATGCCGCCGAGATGCGGAAGAAGCAGTTCAACAAGCGTTGGTTGGAGATCGGGATTGGAATCCGGCGTGACCATTCGTATGTCATGAGGGTTC
>WUAJ01000174.1 GCA_009827215.1 Phycisphaeraceae bacterium | reverse complement strand
CTCACGACGCTCTCGGAGACCGATGTCGAGGTCGTCGAGCGTGAATCAATCGATGAAGATCCAACCACAGACCTCTCGCAGATGGTTGAGGGATCACCCATCGTCAATCTCGTGAATGTCGCGATGCTCACCGCTGTGAAAGACGGTGCTTCGGACATCCATATTGAGCCCGACAAAGGCGGGACACGCATCAGATACCGTATCGATGGATCACTTCGTGAACTTATGCATTCACCTCCAGGTATGCATGCCGCGATCGTCTCTCGTGTCAAGATCATTGGGAAGATGGACATCTCCGAAAAACGTCTTCCCCAAGAGGGTCGCGTCCGAATCGTCGCTGAAGGCCGTGAGATCGATCTCCGTGTGTCTTCGATCCCGACCTTGTTGGGAGAAAAGCTTGTTATCCGCGTGTTGGATAAGGAGAATCTCAATGTTCGAATGGAAGAACTCGGATTCCGTCCCGAACTGCTCGAACGATTCAAGAAGACACTGAAACTCCCGCACGGTATGCTCCTCGTCACCGGTCCGACAGGGTCAGGGAAGACTACAACGCTCTACTCAGCCCTAGATCTGCTTCGTTCTCCTGAGACCAACATTGTGACCGTTGAAGACCCAGTCGAATACCAACTCGACATGGTGAACCAGGTCCAAGTCCATGAGGGGATCGGTCTCGACTTCGCTCGAACACTCCGATCGATCCTGCGTCAGGACCCTGATGTCATCATGATTGGTGAGATCCGTGACCAAGAGACGGCGCATGTCGCAATCCAAGCGTCCCTCACCGGACACTCCATGCTCGCGACCTTACACACCAACGATGCGCCTGGGGCGATCTCCCGTATGACAGACATGGGAGTAGAGCCGTATCTCCTCTCCGCGGCACTCAACGGTGTCGTCGCTCAGCGTCTAGCACGTACGATCTGCCCAGGTTGCTCAACCAGCTACTACCCAAGCGAGCAAGTCCTCGAAGACGCGGGATTGCCTCATATGGCAGGAAGACCTTTCCGCAAGGGAGCCGGATGTTCAACCTGCCACGATACCGGATGCAAAGGCCGTATGGGTATCTACGAGTTCATGGAAGTGACTCCAGAAATCCGCAGATTGATCTACACGGGAGCACCAAAGCATCAAGTCCGATCGATTCTAACTTCTCAAAATCAACTCTCCCTCCGTCAAGAGGGTGTGAAACTCGCGATTGCTCACCATACAAGTCTGGAAGAGATTCTTTCAGTCACCAAGATTGATGATGTCGATGATGAGCCAAACGCTCCACAGCAGAGGAGTGTCGCATGAAGTTCACTTATGAAGCCTACACCAAAGCCGGCGCTCCTAAATCTGGGACCATAGAAGCAGCTGATCAGCGTGAAGCAGAGGAAAAACTGCGGAAGAAAGATCTCCTCATCACTCAGATCAGCTCAGTTGAGAGCGGGAGCACAAAGTCCAAAGCGACAGTTTCAGGATCTAAGAAAAAATCAAAGATTCCTGTAAAAATCGTGTCCGAGTTCGCACGCGAACTCTCCATCCTCGTTTCAACTGGGACCCCCCTCGTTGACGCGATCGAATCACTCGAAGAGCAGTCCAGTTCCGATATTTGGACAACAATCCTAGTCAATCTCCGAGCACGGCTCGAAGAAGGGGATTCCTTATCCGCTGCGATGCAGGCGCAGCATGAAGTCTTCGGTCCTGTATTCTGCTCACTCGCAGCAGCGGGGGAGACAGGGGGCAATCTTGATGTCATGCTCAACAGGGTCAGCAAGCTCCTGCGACAGGAAGCCAAAATCCGTGCCAATATCGCAGGCGCCATGATGTACCCGCTGCTCCTCACAGGCTTGTCGGTCGTCGTGCTTGGAGTCATGCTCTGTGTGGTGCTCCCAAGATTCGCAGGACTGTTCGAGTCCATCGATTCACCACTCCCGGCGACCACCAAGTTCCTGATGTTCTTGTCAGATCTCCTGCGCACCTATTGGTGGGGCATCATCCCTTCAGCAGCACTTGTAATGACTGGAATCGTATATTGGTTGAAGAGCTCAGTAGGAAGAGCATTCGTTGAAAACAGTGCCCTCAAATTACCAGTCCTAGGGAAGACCATCTGCTCGATACAGACCGCGAGGATCTTCCGTGTGCTCGGACTACTTATCGAATCCAAAGTACCAATCCTTGAATCTATTGAACTCACCCGCCGTTCTGTCAGCAACACGCTCTACCGTGACCTTCTGACCAAAGCTGAAGAAGCAGTAACCATTGGTGAGTCGGTTTCTCTTGCACTTGCTACTGATGACCTCATCGTCCCCAGCGCTGTCGAAGCTGTCAAAAACGCAGAGCAATCTGGTCGAATGGGTCCTGTCATGATTCAACTCGCCGATTACCTCGATGAAGAAAACGAGACAGTGATCAAATCGATCTCATCACTCATCGAGCCCCTCATCATGATCGGTTTGGGTCTGATGGTCGGATTCATCGCTGTGAGTATGTTCCTGCCCCTCTTTGATCTCACCGCTAGCGCAGGAGCACAGTAATGAGAAAGCTCCACAACATCACACCAATCGGGATCGACTTCGACTACAACGAGTTTCGAGCTGTTCAATACGCCTCCGCATCGAGTCCCACGCCCAAAGCGATCGCGTCGATACCCAGGACCGGATCTCATAAGCTCATCCCGACAACTGAGGAGCTCAAATATCTAGAGCAATCTTTAATGCAACGAGGATTCACAGGCAATCGTGTTTCGATCGCTGTGCCAAAGCGATTCTCATCGTTCCACATCATGGATCTCCCGCCAGAAGGATCTGGGGCGCCGATTAGTCGTCTGGCGCTCCTCGAAGCCCAGCGATCGGGAGCTCACAAGTCCACCGATCTCCAAATCGGATACTGGACCCAGCCGAAAGACGGCTCAAGCAAGAGCCAACACTCCCCGTATTACGCCGTTGCGTGCCAAACAGAACCATTGAACGAACTGTTAGATTCTTTCGAAGAAGCACAGCTCTTTCCAGTTCAGGTTGAACCTATGGAGACCGCGATCACACGAACAGCATCGATGCACGAACAGTTCACGGGTGACGCGATCCACAGCATCACCGAAATTGGTTGGGATGAGTCTTGGGCAATCATCACGCTGGGGACCACGCCAGTGTACTGCCGTCAGATTCAAGTAGGTGCCTCTCGTATCAGGAGACAGCTGATCGATGATCACGCGATGCCCGCGGATTCGATCAACATGATATTGAATCCAGAAGGACCAACGATCGAGAGTGAGTCGCGTCTCAAGAGAATCATGACCACAATTCTGACGCCAGTGCTCGCACAGGTCGTTGATCAGCTCGATACCGCACTGACATATGTATCTCAGCAGCACCGATTCGCTCCATTTGGAGTTGTCATGCGATCCGGGTATTTCACACATGAGGAGCAAACCGCCTTTGCAATTGCCCAGCGTACTGGTATGCCCACTCTCCCGCTCGAACCAGTGATTAAAGATCTACGCGAAATCGATTTGAACATAACCCCCTTTGAGTATGCACAGACTCCGCGTCTGAACATCGCGTCGGGACTAGCAAGGGGAGCCGCGTAATGAGTCCGTTACCATCGCCAAACCTGCTTCCTCAGTCAAGGGTTATCTCTCGAAAACGGAACCGAGCCGTGCGTGTTTGGTCATTCATCCTCGTCGCACTTGTTTTGGTCGTGATGATCCCGTCTGGATTGCTGAGTGTGCATCTGCGAGCTGCTGAGCCACAAGATACGCAGCACATCACACGCTTTGTCAATGACCTCAATGAGCTACGAGCAACACTGCCTGCACTGAAGAAGAAAGTCGCGCAGCTCGAATCCGAATCCAAATCGCAGGAACTTGCAAAGCTCCGAGTTCATTGGAACAGTGTGATCAATCAGCTTGCTTTACTGACCAACGAGAATATTAGGATCCACTCCTTCGATGCTTCGATCATCCGCCAACCCTCAAAGCATACGATCAACATCTCAATTCAGATACACTCGAAGACCCTGTCGCAGGCGCGCGAGTTCCTCGTTGTCCTCGAAAACTCTTCACTATTCGATGAACTGAAGATGTCCGACTCACGCCGGACCTCGTCAGCCCCAGATGCTCCGATCAACTCCACTATAAATGCATCCATAGTCGCTGAGCAGCCCGTGGAGGCGAATCCATGAACAATCCACTCAAATCCGCATCACTAATCCAGCTTCACCTGACAGGCGCATCGCTCGCAACACTTATTCTTGCGATCTCAGGGTATGTGATTTATACCTCCTGGGAAGCACAGCGGACAGACTTTGAATCTACCAAGCTCGAACTCACGCAAGTCAGCGATCAGTTATCCAGCACACAGAGCGAGAGAGGTCGTCTGATAAATCAGATTTCGAACCTAGAAAGCTTTGTTCAGGAACGCGAATCCGTCATCATTGCGTCAAGCATCAACGAACTCGCTGTCCAGCTCGTAGGACTCGCTGAATCACACGGCCTTGAACTCGAGCAGTTCGAGCCATCCGAACCATCCCAAACGAACGAGAATCCGACTCAAGCGATCTCAATCCAGGTCACAGCCCCATTTACAACGATCCAAACTTGGTTGGATGAACTCCACAACAAAATGCCGGATATCCATGTCGAAACCCTTTCAATCAACTCCAATGTCACCTCTGGTATGGTCAGCACGAATATTCGTCTTAACTGGTACATACCGTCCGATGCTGATCCGAAGCAATAAATTTTTCTTTGATCTGTTTGCATGAGCCCCAAAAGAATTCGTCTTTCATACACATGGGACTCACCACAGAACGCAAAATCTTTCTCGCGCTTGCACTCGTCGCCGGAGCATCACTGGTAATCGATCAAGCGATCCTCTCACCATCCGGCGCGTCCGCTGCTCCGCTCGATGCGGATCAAATCGCGTCGATGCCAAGCGATCCAATCATCGCTAGTATCGCTGAACCGATCAAAAAATCAGTCACCGAGATTCTCAATGAGCGATTAAACCAGGCGAGCGACGGATCGTCCGATATCAAGCTCAACGCACAAGCAACCGAGTTGCAACGCATGTTCGCGCCCCTGATCAAACCGGAATCCAAGCCGGTCATCAAGCAACCGATCAAACAGACGCAGACAGAAGTCGAGCCAGCAATCCCGACCCAATCGATCCCGAACAATATGCCGTCACTCTCAGCAGTCATGCCTTCGCAAAGATCGGATGAGCGTC
>WUAJ01000173.1 GCA_009827215.1 Phycisphaeraceae bacterium | reverse complement strand
GAAGGCGCCATGGAGCCTTCCGCGAAACGCCTCTATCAGTCGCTCGAATCGCTCAAACAACTCCCCGAGTTCATCCAGGTTTGGCCCGCGCACGGTGCAGGATCTGCCTGCGGCAAAGCTCTGGGCGCTGTCCCCACAAGCACGATCGGATACGAGCGCCGCTTCAACTCCGCAATCCAAGCCGCGACAAGCGAGCAGCATTTCGTCGACTTCATCCTCTCAGGACAACCAGAGCCGCCGCTCTACTTCGCGAACATGAAACGCGTGAATAAAGAAGGCCCAAGGCTGCTGGGTGGGTTGCCAATCCCTCCGCGCATGAACTCGAGCGAACTCCTACAGATCGATGCATCCGCGATTGCGATCATCGACACGAGAGATTGGGATCAGTTCCGAACCGGACATGTTGAAGGGGCGCTCTCAATCCCGCTGATCAACGCATTCAACACCTACGCCGGATCATTCATCCGAGAAGACGAGAAGATCGTACTCATCATCGATGCAGAACATCTTGAAGAAGCCATCCGCGACCTGATCCGAGTCGGGCTCGACCACATCATCGGATGGGTCGACCCATCCGATCTAGCGCCAATCGCTGTCAAGCTTGTTCAAACAAGGCAGTACACCGTCGAACAAGCATCGAGCGAGATTGAATCGGACGAAGACCTTCAGCCCCTCGATGTGCGACGCGCTACCGAGTTCGAAGCTGGGCATCTCCCAGACGCGATCAACTCAGCGCACACACGCATCGCGGACCAATTAGACCAACTCCCTATGGACAAGAAACTCTTGGTCAGCTGTCTGAGTGGGTGCCGATCTGCTCGCACGAGTTCATTCCTACAGCGCAAGGGCTTTGATGTCATCAACCTCAAAGGCGGCTGGAACGCTTGGCAGGAATCCCAGCCCGCACACACCAAATGAAAGACTGATCATGAGTGCAACAATCACCAATGAAGAAGTCAAAGTCATCGATGTCTCTCCCGAACTCCTCGAGACTTGGCTCAAAGACGGCACTGCCGTCCTCGTCGATGTCCGTGAAGATTTCGAGCACGCGACCGAGCGGATCGAAGACGCTCACCACCACCCCCTGAGCAAGTTTGACGCAGAGTCATTACGCAGTGAACATCCGAATAAGCGTGTCGTCTTTCACTGCCGTACAGGAGGTCGATCCACCGACGCCGCGACCCGATTCAAGAACACAGACGAGGATGTGTTCCACCTCGCAGGGGGGATCGTAAACTGGAGACAGTCTGGTAAACTAACCATCCGCTCCGCGAATGCGCCAAAGCTCGACATCATCCGTCAAGTACACATCGTGGCAGGTTTGCTCGTGCTCAGCGGAGCAATCCTCGCACTCGCGGTGAATATCAACTTTGTTTACCTCAGTGCCTTTGTCGGTGCCGGACTCACCTTCGCCGGAATCACCGGATGGTGCGGCATGGCGATGCTTCTGGGAAAGATGCCATGGAACAAAGTCAACTGCACTTCATGCAGCACCGCATCCAAGCCACAGAGTGCCTGATCAGTTTCGATACATTTAAGCACCGATCTCGATATGTTCAAGCGAGTCAGCAGGGACCCACCCGTTCTGTGTGTTGCGGAGCTCGATGCGGACCCAGTCTCCTTTGATCTCACGGACAACACCCTCAGTGCCTATTCCTAACGCGCCGCTGTATACCTCGGTATACACACCGCTACCAGGTCCAGAGTACATCTCCGTTCCAGGCATCACCACAACGATGCCTTTTCGATCCGTCCCGCTGGAATAGTCCAACCAAAGAAGCGAGATCCCCGCGAAACCAAGCAGCACGCAAACCAAAGCACTTCGAACGAGTTTCAGTCTCGTGCTGCTCAGGACAGACGCGGTGATGAGCATGCTCGCAATACCGAGCAGCGCGATTGATCCATACCAGATCGTCCATCGACCAACAAAGCCTCGCCATATCAGCAACGCTTGTTTCAAATCCCATCCAGACTCCTCCTGCGGAACCGTCGGCTCAACGAACGAACGCGCGTGCTCAAGATTCTCTCGCATCGCCTCATCCGTAGGGTCAATCGCAAGACCCCTCCGATAGTGCAGGATCGATCTCCCGAGATCGTTCGAGATGAAGTAGGCGTTCCCAAGAGCAAACTCACCCGCTGAGGATTCAATGCCCTCTCGCTGCATTACGAAGGTAAGCTCGGCCGCCGCTTCCTGGATCAACTGTGTTCTGCTCTCAGATTCAGTTGATTGGATCGCACGATCAAGCGATGTGATCGCGTCCTCAAGCGATGCAGTATCCTCTTGCGCCCAAACACACTGAGTAAAGACTCCAAGCAAAAGAACGGCGATCGATAATCGACATGTATTCAAGTGGTGGTTCATGCCAGCACCCTCCGCTTTGTCGTGGTCGATCGAGTCAGTCCCCGTTTGCGAACATCATGCCGAATCGCTCGAAGGAGTGAGCCGTCCGCTTGTTGCTCGTCGGATTGGCCGTATTGATTCCCTTCATTTCCTCCAAGCACGATCGTCGATCGTTCGATCAACTCATTGGAGATTCCCAAGCGATTCAAATCAGCACCGCTGATCGAATCGGGTTCAACACCAAGCAACGCGCCAGCATACACACGGATTGCCTGCACATCGTCGCCCTTAGAGTGGAGCTTGGATGCTTTCTTCCACGCACGATGAACAGCGGCGACTTTCGGATCAGTGTGCAGGATGAATCCCACATATCCCATCGCCAAACAAGGAAGTGCAACGATCAATCCGATTGCTCCCTGCCAAACCGGATCGCGGACAACTCTCTGCAATGAGAATGAGCGAGGTCCATTCCGAATCGAGTCGGCATCAGGATGTGACCAGAACCGTGATGCACCGAGTTCCAGTGTCCCCCGATTCGCAGTTGGGGAAGTTTCTGTTTGCACACTCGAAACCACGGCATCATCAAGGGTCACGGATCGAACCGCCCGTACACGAATCGGGATCGGATCAGACTCAAACACCTCGAACGAACCAGTTTCTGGATTGAACGCCGGGAGTGCGATCCCCGGGATCTGTCTCACTGAATCATCGAGAGCACGGATAGTTGTTGTAAACAACCGCTCGCCGCTCCGCCGTCGTTCCAGTTCTTTCCAGCCTTCAGGAGATACACGGAATCCCTCCGATGCAAGTGATTGGACATTCAGGGTCTTCTCTAACCCAAGCATCGGTTCTGTACCCGCGACCAGCACACGGATGTCAATCGGATCGCCCACATTCACCTGTGTATTAGACGCATCCGAGAGTATTTGATAAGTGCCAATCATGCCGTTGTAACCAGCCGGCATGCCCGCCGTAGGCACATTGATCACGCTCACTAAACGGGCATCAGATTCCGCAAACATCCGAGTCGATCGCGAGAAGCCGTCTTGCCGTGTAAATACAACGCGTACAGGTCCGATCTCAAACTCCCCTGCTTGCGTGGGAGTGATGACCAGATCAAAGCGCAGGCGGGACATCCGCGAGCCCTGGTACAGACTCTGATCCAAGAATGAAACGATGTTCTCCCCAAGCAAAGAGATCGAGTGCTCATCGCCATGTAAACCTGCCGGCGTCTTCGGAACAACACGCATCGAGTCAGGGAAAACCGAGCTGTTGAAATTTGTCCCCGAAGTCTGATCGCTGATCCACCAGCTTACACGAGCAATCACGGACTCCCCAACATAAATTGGTCGATCAGGAAGTTCAATCTCGACGATATCGCTCTCAGCTCTTTGCGGAAGAAGTCCGACCATCCGAGCCGCATTGGATTGATATCGTTGTCCATTTACATTCAAGACCGCTGCTGGGATCGTAATATCACCCTCAGCGACGACCATTACTTGGTATTGATGCTTGTAGTACGCATCGGTGAAGGCGCGTTGTCTTCCATTGACAGAACGCATTGTCGTGAACTTCTGAGATGATGCTCCTAAATACTCTGCTCGCACATTGGAAGGGAAATCTACATCAGGCGGAGTCGCGTCATCAGCCCCCCGAACCAAAACTTGATAGGTAACAACATCGCCCACATAAGCCCGCTGCCGAGAAAGCTCAGCTTCAAGCGAGACATCATTCCCGGTTTGTGCATACGCGTCAGCCATCATACTCAACGCGAACAGAAGAGCACATACCAAAGACTTATACATCACCAGTCCTCCTTCACCTGCACCGGACGCCCGGTCGCGCGATACACCTGTCGGCGTTCACGCTCATCGCGTTCCTTATCAAGCAGTTGCTGCGCAAGCTCGTCGATCGGCTCTCCATCCTCTCCGACCTGTTCACTCGGTTGTCCAGGCTGTTCACCTTGCTGCTGATCGGATTCTTGCTCTTGCTCTGACTCACGCATCCTCTGAGCCGCTCGCTCCAGAGCGTCCGCGGCTTCCTGCTGTTTCTCAGCAGCAGTCTCGTTGTCCCCTCTCTCGATCGCCTCCTGCGCCTGTTGCTGCGCTTCCATCGCGTCTTGAAGATCTTGCTGAGTTTGCTCATCGCCCTGCTGCTGATCGAGCTCTTCGTTTGCTTGTTGTGTCTGATCCGACAACTCTTCTTGCTGCTCGGCTCGTTGTTGCTGATTCTGCTGTGGAGATTGCGAAGCCGACTCGCTCTCCTGAGCCTGCTCTCGTTGTTGATCCGCTAGGTCCTGGAGCTGATCGGACATGCTCTGAGATTCGCCGCCCTGTTCCCCGTCCTCGCCTTGCTGTTGCTGCTGCTCTTGTTGTTGCTGTTCGATCTGCTCCTTCAGATCCTCAAGCTGCTTGATCTGGTTTCGGATGCGTTCAACATTGCGTTTGGACTTTTGATGCTCTGGATCAGCACGCGAAGCACTCAAAAACGCACGCTCGACAGCTCTGAGCTGACCAATCATCTTCCCAATCTGCTCTGGATCCATCATGAATTGACCACTCGCATCAACACCACGATTCAACGCATGCCCAAGGTTGAACATCGCATCCCGGCGTTGCCCTTGCGTAGTCGCATACCGTCCAGCCAATCGCAAAGACTCCGCAGCGAATGACAAATCAGGTTCATCGCCTCGCATCGCAAGTACGCCACGATTGAGCGCTGCGACATAGCGAGCGGAATCATCATCCGAGAGATCCAGCACCTCGCTGTACAACTCCATCGCGTACTCAGAGTCGTCCACCTGAACATGCAGCGCCGTCTGGAGATGCACCATCGGATCGATCTCCTGTGCTCGCAAGCCACCAACAAA
>WUAJ01000172.1 GCA_009827215.1 Phycisphaeraceae bacterium | reverse complement strand
ATGAGTCCTACTCCCCCACCTCCGATATTGGCGAGCTTGGCTTCAAATCGCGGACCCACTTCAGGGAGCATCTGTGGGTCAAAGCTACCTGATGCCGTGGTTCCTTGCTCTCGAAGCTGCTGGATCATCATGCGATTGGCGATCTCAATCGGACGCGTGGTGGCGTGGTTGAGGAGCGGCCAAACATTGACGGTCGGGAGGTTGACCTGTGCGGTCGATGTGCGATCGAAGTTGCGACGCATGCATCGTTCAACTTTGTCGGGCATTGAGACCTTGAGGACTTTCGTTGGGCCTTGACGATCTGAAAAGGTCGATGCGCCGATGACTTTGGTATGGAACATCCAGCGATTCTGTCCGACGGACATGATCCCGATGAGTGGCGTGTTGTCTTCGATATGAAATGAGAGTCCCATCGCACCGGGGTGCTCAAGCACGAGTTCGTGATCGTTGTATTCCATCAAACGAACACGCCAGACGAGGTTCTTTTGCGATGGATCATCGCTTACGTTTGCATGATTGACGGTAAACTCAAGTCCACCGCCTCTCGATCTGATTTTTTCGAGCGATTGGCGCCAACGGTCTGTTTTGGAGCGGTTCGGGGGCATGTGTATCCTCATTTCTCTTTATGGATATCAATGAGGATCGGGTAGAAGACCTATGCAGTTGATCCAAACCGCGTGTTTGGATTGAGGGCTGGTTATCGGAGTTCATTGATCAGGGACTGAGCGCGATCAAAATAATGTTCATCACTGGATTGGGCAAACTTGTGCGTGTAAAGAAGCGAGGTCGCTTCTGGGATTACCCCCCACTCTTGGTGGTGACCATTCAACTCGATGGTTTCGATGTGTGAGCGGAGTGGTATTCCTTGGGGGCAAGGGATGCCGAGGGTGTCGAGTCGATGATGAACCGCTTTGGACAGCTGATTGGTGATGCGTTCGTCATTAGATGTGTGTGCGAAGCGTTGAAGTTTGATCCAACGAAATAGTCTTTCTCGGATTGCAGTTGCTGCCGGGAGATTCACAAGCAGGATCAGCGCCAGACCTGCGAGCATAGTGATTGAGAAGATCAATCCTGCTGTGACGAGTGCCTTTCGGATGAGTTGGGACCGTCCTGTAGCGAGTCGTTCTTGAAGCGTGTTTGCGACATTCTGGAGTCCAAGATTTGGATCCATATCTCCGAACACGGCACTGCGTGTGTCAGAGTCATACCCAATCACAGCGGTGATCCAGGCGTGCTCCACGGCTTCGTAGATCTTGGCGATTGAGCGGAAGAGGGTGGGTTCGGGTTCGTGGATTTCGTGGAAGTCTGATTGTGGTGTTCCGTCGAAAGTGCGCCAGAAGTTGGGCGCCACCATCGCTTCGACCCACGCGTGGGCGTTGGACTCACGGACGGTGTATGTACCGGTCACATCGTTGTACTCAGCGGCGACATATCCGGTGATGACTCTTGCTGGCACGCCAACCGCTCGAGCGAGGAGTGTGAGTGCGGAAGCGTAGTACTCACAGTGCCCTTGCTTTCGTTCAAAGAGAAACCATTCGGTCGCGTCTTTGTCTGAAGGAACAGGTTCGGAAACAAGGGTGTAGCTGAACTGTGTTCTCAGGTGGGTCTCCAATGCTCGGACTGCTTGGATGTCCTGTGCTCTCGGTCTGATGCTTGGATCGGGTTCGATAGATGCTCTGGTGAGAACGGATACAGCAAGTTCCTTGATTTGCGTGGTTACACCGGTCTGAGAGACGAATGGGCGCTCGACGGCTTGGTCGGGCTGGGAAGGAATGAGTTCTGGATCGATGGTTCGTACTCGGTAAGACCCTACAGGCTGACTCGCGAGCAGTATCATTCGGGTTTCTTCATCGATTCCTACGCGTGCTCGCGATGTGAGTGTTTTGAGTTCGAGAGGTTTCCACGGCGAGAACAGGTAGCCATAGTTCTGGTCTTGGCGATCGAAAGTGATGTGGTATTCTTGTGTCCACTGAGCTCGTGACATATCGGAAACCAGCGGGATCGATCGATCGGGCTCAACGATCCGCGTGCGGAATGTTGTTGGGATGCTCTGCTCTTTGTGGGACACCCAGCGACCTGATTCGTATTGGGTGAGGACTGAACCTCGAAGATAGATTGCTCTGGAAGACTCTGATCCGATAGGCTGATCGTTACGGTCTGAAACGGAAACGCGCAGAACGGGTTTGGATGATGTGGTGATGCGTCCTGGGCGTCCGAGCTGGACATCGTCAGCGAATCCGGTGGTGAGTTCGTTCCCTACTTCTCCCCACTGTCCGAGGGTGCTTGATCCAAGAGATCGGGGCATCGCGAGGAAGATGAGCAGAGCAACGATCGCGCAGACAAAACCTGTTACAGTCTGAATGGAACGCAGGTCGGTGAAGGTTCGCGTCTTATCTTTGGGACTGACTGGCAGTTTGAAGGCGAGTGCGTAGATACGAAAATACATCATCGATCGGATGAACACGAATCCGATGACGAAAACACCGATCCCAGTTGGCATCGAGTTGGATGTCAATGCTGATGCGATCAACAATGCGAGTGAGAGAACCAGGATCTGACCGTGGTCTCTAGGAGTACGGAGATCAAAGAGCTTGAGGATCATCAGAAGTAATGAGAAGAACGCGAATGCGCTGACAGTGAAGTTCCCTCTGAGTGCATTGGTGATCCCGAGCACTACGACGACTGCGAGCAGGGAGTTGATCGCCATGCGTGAGATCGTTGATGGCCCTTGCGAGGCGTACCAGTATCCGATGAGTGATCCAACACATCCGATGATGAAGAATGACAGGCTGAGATCAGCAATGGAAAACATCACCACCGATCCGAGCATGGTCAGCAAGAGCGCTCGATGGTATGTGCGGATCAACTTTGGGGTAGAAGTGTCACGCATTCTCTGGCTCGCTTAGGTAGTCTTGTGCGTACAGATCCGCTTTAGATTCCGAGGGCGAGTAACCCAGCATGATTGTTCGTCGAACTGAAGAGCGGGGTTGCGTGTTGTGACTGAAGTCATTTCTATCTAGGAGAGCGAGAGCTCTCGCGCATCGATCGATGTGCGCGACCCCAGTCGAAGGGTGAATATCAATGTGGGCGCCGGGGATGCTCAAACCAATCCTTGCTTGCGGCTTTGCCTCTTTCAGTATCGAGTATGCGAGTGAGATCACGGCTTCGAACTGCTCATCACTTGTGGTTTGTGATGGAGATTCAATTTGGAGTTGTACAAGCTCTGCCGTGGGATCTGGGAACTCTGTAACAAGGATATCGCTGGATCGCGCTGAGCGCTTCCATGCGATCGTTTTGAGCGGGTCGCCTGGTTGATACTGACGGAGTGCGAAATAATCGAGGCCTGCTCCTCGGCGGTTGGCTGATCGGTTCATTGAATCTTCGCTTGATGTGATCGCATCGAGGGTATGCTGCTTTACTGGGATAAGTTTCGGATACACCAATGCACTGCGTGGCATGTTGAAGAAGACCGATTTCGTGAATAGCCCAAATGGGAAACGAGTGCGCACTCGGATCTGCGCGAGATCGAGGTATCCTCGTTTGTTTGGGATGATCTGTGATGTGAACGCGCCGCGAGCGTTTGGTCGGATGTGAAGCACGATCCCGGGCTCATGTGAAGCAGATTCATCCGCATCGAGTTCGAGTATTTCAAGCGCAAAGTTCGGGAGTAACTTTGACGTATTGAAGAAGGTGTACTTGAGTCGCAATGGCTTTGCGACTTCTGCGTGGTCAATCTGGCTCGCGACAAGGCGGAGATGCATGAGCGCGTTTCCAGTGATGATTCCGGAAACGATGAGCGCGGCGATGGAGAATCCGAAGAGCCAAAAGAGCAGATTATTTTGGCCGTTGATTGCTCCCAGCGCTAGGGAGAGCGTGACGAAGACAAAGAGGAATCCCGGAACTGTTAGAGATGAGGATCTGCTGTGATGCGGAGTTCCAGGCGGAGAGCGGTGCAGGTGTCGCTTGTTCTTTCTTCGTAGGGATCGAGCACTCGTGGTGGACATGTAAGCTTTTACCGATTCTGGATCATTGCGTTGCTCTTATTCGGGTTGTGGATCTCTGGTGACCACGGTAAAGAGCATGAACTGGCCGTTGCGTGGGAGGAAGGTCTTTGAGCGAGCGGAATAGATGTCGTCACCAGTGACACGAACAAGTACAGTGCCGCGAGGCGTTTGCTTCGCGGGGATTGTGAAGGTGAATCGGCCATCTTCGCCGCTGGTTGTTCTGGTGAGTTGAACCGGGGCTTGCCCCTGCTTGGGTTCGTTGTAGAGCGTGAGTTCGAGTCCTGGGATGCCGGGCTCGTTGTTGATGCGGTCGTCATTGCTTGAGACGATGATCGGCCTGCCTACAGAGCCTGGAACGACTTTGCCCATGTACTTCGAGGTACCGCATGCGGATAGGGCAAATACTGCGACGATGAGGAGAGTAGATTTGATCAGTTGCATGGGTGTGACCTTCCGTGGCTCTGTTCACGCAGTACTACTTTATATGCGTTCGGTTGTGGTTGCTTGTTCCATGGTTGGGAGGAGATCTTCTGGTTTGGGGAGATCTTTGAGGTTTGCGAGTCCAAAGGTGTCGAGGAATCGCGGGGTGGTGCCGTAGAGCATCGGGCGTCCGAGGACTTCAGCTCTGCCGGTGATTTTGACAAGTCCACGATCCATGAGTGTCCGGACGATATCGCCGCAGGCAACGCCTCGGATGTTCTCGAGTTCGGCGCGGGTGACCGGCTGGCGGTATGCGATGATGGAGAGCGTCTCGAGCTGAGTTCGGGTCAATCGCGTCCCCGCTCTTGCTCGGTGCATCGCGGCGACGACTGGAGCATGTTCAGGAAGGGTCATGATTCGATAGCCCGCTGCGACGCGTTCGATTCGGAAGGATCGATTGGTCGACTCGTACTCCTCATTGAGCGCATCGATCGAAGCGTCCAGAGTCTCTTGGGAGATGGACTCAGAAGACCGGTCGAGGAGGTTGAGTGGATCGATGATCGCCTGGGATTTGAGCGGACGATCCGCGGTCATAAGCAGGGCTTCGAGTGCCGCACGCGATCTGGAATCGAGTGGCTTGATTTCGGAGGTCATTGGCGGGTTTTCAGTTTGCGGCGTCATGGGGGGATGGTATCACAGTTCTGGGTGGAAATGGGCAATTCTGAGGATGGTCTGCTATCCTCGGACCATGCAGCATCTTCATAGATCGGAAGG
>WUAJ01000171.1 GCA_009827215.1 Phycisphaeraceae bacterium | reverse complement strand
ATCTGGACTCTGCTCATGAGCATCAAGGAAGTGTGCGATCGCGCTTTGTCGATCACCCAATCGAATGAAGCGATCCGCGAGGCTACCGGATGAGATTTCTCGTCTGCGAGGTGTGTCGGCATACTTGAGGGCAGTGAGCTCGAGTGAAACAGCTCGTTCGAGATCGCCCATGGCGCTGTACGCGAGGGCTCGTTGGTTCGCTCGCGCCCAAGCGGGATTCGGATGATCTTCGCCATCCGTTGCGTCATATGAATCGAGCAGCGTGAATAGTGTCGAAGTAAATATCTCGATCGCTCCTACATCATTCTGTTGACGCGCGACATGGAGCTCGTTGCACGCATCCATGATCCCGGCTTCGATGGGCGAAAGCACATCGTGGTTTGAAGCGGTGACGATTGTCGTGCTTGCGTTGGTTGGGACCATCTGTGTCATGCTCAGCTCATTTCTTCTGAGATCCGATTCGCCCTCATTGGCTGGTGGATCCGTACATCTGTTGTACTGCATTGTGATGGATACGCTGACATCTCAACATAAAAAACAGTTAAAAACACCGTTTATTGCACGAGAATGCACTTCTTTTTGTCAGAGATTCGGACCGTGTCATGACAACTTCCATTGTTCGGTCTTGTCGTGAACTGACACCATGACTCTTGAAAGGAGACTTGTCATGACTATGAAACGGAACAAACTGGCCATCCTCGCACTCGGTGCTTCAGCGATTCTTGGAGGTTTCACGGCACCAGCATCTGCGAGCAACGATGTCTACTGGAATGCGCGGGGTTCAACTTGTGCTCCTGCATATTCGTACACTGCTGGTATATTGACCATTGACGGGCGTCGATTCACAATCAGATCTTCACGAAACATCGGACGGCAGATTGTGGATGCATTCCGTCGCCAAGGATACGAGTCAAGTTGTGTTAATGGACGCGTTGTGGTCTGTTTTGACCCGTATTGCCCCCCGAAGGTACGCTGGTACCAGCGAGGGTACCGCGCATCGTTTGATCGATGGAACGATCGATTAGAGATCTGTTGGTCGAAAATCCGTCGTTCAGGAATCTCCGTGTATTACGGGAACGATTACAGCCGTGGGCACTGGGATCGCAATAAATGGGATTACGACCGTCGTTCAAAGCGTCGCTATCAGCGCCGTGGAAGATGTAACTAATCCGAAGTAGAAAACTCATGTTCTGGAATAGCCCGGTCTTCTCCGGGCTTTTTCAGTCGCGTAGTATTGGTCCAACTTGAAAGGGTACAGCATGTCACAACACATACGAGTAGGGATTCTCTGGGGCTCACTCCGAAAGGAATCCATAAACGGCAAACTCGCGAAGTTCGTAGGACAATCGATCAGCAAGGACGGTGGGATTGATCTGGATGTGATAGACCTCGCCGATCTGGATTTGCCAATGTATTCTGAAGATATCTCACCGATGCCCAACTCAGTCAATGAACTGAAAGATCGACTGATTGCCTGTGATGCCTTGATCGTGGCGTGTCCCGAGTACAATGGGTCAATCACCGGAGCGCTGAAAAACGCGATCGATTGGGCATCAGTGGGTCGTGACGGTGATCCGCCTCGAGCATGCTTTGAGGGCAAAGTCGCGGGGCTTTTGTCTTCCTCCCCCGGTGCACTTGGCGGTATTCGAGGCATGCGTCATGTTCGATTGATTCTCTCACAGCTCCAAATGCTCGTGGTACCAGCTGAATACGCGCTTGGTGGTGGGCATGAGGCGTTTGATGAGCACGGGAACATGAAAGACGAAACCAAGGCATCCATGGCGATTCATGTCGGACATCAAGCGGTTCGAGTGAGCAGGGCATTGAAGGCAGTAGATTAATACGGAGTGTAGATATGCCAAAGGTAGGCGTCATTCTGAGCGGGTGTGGAGTCTTTGATGGGTCTGAAATCCAGGAAGCATCGGCTGCATTAATCGCTCTCGCACAGCGTGGTATTGAATACCGCTGCATGGCTCCAGACATAGACTTCAAAGTCGTCGATCATCTGAGTGGGCAAGAGACAGGAGAGGTACGCAATGTCCTCACCGAATCCGCCCGGATCGCGCGTGGCAAGATCGATAACCTAAGGGATGTCAAAGGAGTTGATTACGACGCGTTTATCTTGCCTGGAGGATTTGGGGCAGCGAAAAATCTGTGTACCTTCGCTGTTGACGGTGCAGCGTGCTCGGTGAATCCTGATGTGGATCGCGTGCTCAAGGAAGCGCACGACGCTGGGAAACCAATCGGATTCATTTGTATCGCACCTGCACTTGGAGCGAAGATATTCGGTGCCCAAGGCGCAAGGGTGACCATCGGACATGACTCGGGCACAGCAGCAGCTGTTGTCGCAACTGGGGCAACCCATGTTGAAGCTGATGCCGAAGATATCGTGATCGACGACACACTTAACATTGTCTCAACTCCGGCGTATATGGAAGCGAAGAATCCTGCTCAAGTCTTTGAGGGGATCTCAAAGCTCGTAGAAGACATCGTTACTCGAAGTAGCTGAGCGTGTCGTGAACCACATTGCCGTTGCAGATGACCAGCTGCACATGCGAACCCCCGAACTCATATCCGAGTTGTCGTTCGTCGGTGTGACGAAGCATGATCAGATCTGCTCGATTCCCAGCAATGATCGTACCATTATCTTCTAGACCGAGCAAATAGGCAGCGTTTGCTGTGCATGCAGAAATCGCTTCTGCAGCGGTGATGTTCAGATTCCGTACAGCAAGTGCTATGGACATCGGCATAGAGAAGCAGGGGGCGGAACCTGGATTCGCATTGGTTGCGATGACCAATCCCCCTCCGGCATCAACAAATGCTCGGCCATCTGCGTACCGATCATCGACATGGAAACCTGAACAGGGCAGCATGACTCCCATGGTGTTCGATTTCGCAAGTTTTGTAAGACACTGATTGCTCGTAGCTTCCAGATGATCAACACTGAGAGCACCCATATTGATCGCGGATTCCAGCATACCCAGTTCATTGAACTGGTCCGCGTGGATACGCAGCTTGTGTCTGAGTTTTTGAGCGGCGTCGAACAAAGCTTCGGTTTCTTCCACGCTCCATGCCCCTTCTTCGGTGTACGCATCGATGACAACATTTGGGTACCGCTCATGGATCGCCGGAAGTATTTCATTGATGGTTTGGTGGACAAAGTTAGGGTCGCCGGGATCTTTCGCGTGTCCGATACAAGCCGTGGGGGTGATCTGTCCAACCCAAGAATCCGCGGCTCTATGAATTGCTTCGAGCATTTTCAGTTCAGATTCTGTATTGAGCCCGTATCCAGATTTGATCTCGCAAGCTGTGGTTCCTTCATGGAGCATCGCATCCAGGTGCCTCATCAGTTGAGCTTGGAGTTGCTCGACACTCGCTTCACGCACAGCACGCACGGTTGACATGATCCCGCCACCTGATTTCAGGATGTCGAGGTAGGTCGCTCCGCTTTGTTTGAGTTCCCACTCATCAAGGCGATCTCCAGCCCAGCAAGCGTGGGTGTGTGCGTCAATAAACGATGGCATGACCACTCGTTGCTGAGCATCGATCTCGATCGAATTCTGGTCTGTGATATGCTGTGAGCTGACTTTGCTGATTCGACCATCTTGAATCATGATGGATCCAGACTCAATAACTCCGAGATCCGACATCTCAGATCCCCTGCGAGGGATCGGTCCATGATCAAGCGTGAGCAATCGCGCATTGTTGATGATGAGTGATCGGCTCATGATTCCCGCTCCGAAAATCCTTTGAGGAATGCCAGGAACAACCGTGCCGCTAATCGAGCGGTCCGGTTGAGATGATCATTGGGTGGAGAAAGTTCCATAATGTCAAAGCAGCGAACATCAGGATTGTTTCCTGCAGCATGTACCCACTGTGCTGCGTATTCCGGCGTCCACCCAATTGGATTCATCGCGCTCACTCCAGGCGCGTACGAGGCGTCGATAACATCTAGATCCAACGACACGAATGTGTTCCCTCCGGGCCAATGCGAATCGGGAGTAGCGGTTGTATCAATGTGTCCATTGTTTGATTGAAACCATTTGACATGCTCAACGCTATTGCTCATTGAGTCGAATCCATGAATCCGTAGAGCGTTGACGGCATTCGTTTCCACAAGTCTGCGGAACGGCATTCCGGAACCGTCAGTTTCGCGGACATCAAGGTGCGGATCGAAATAGACGCCGTTGAGTTGTCCAAATTCTCTAGCGATAGCTCGTACGAATGGGAAGGTGAGATCATGACCACCTCCAATCGCGATCGGGAAGAGTCCCAGTTCAAGAACAGATCCAACGGCTTTCGTAACACGCCCGTGCGTTTCGTGAAGATCTCCCGGCACTACATCGACGTCACCTGCGTCGAATATTCTTGGCCATTCCCAATCCACGGGCTGTGCAATGCTCATAGATCTGAGAGCAGAGCGGAATGCTGCAGGACCTTCTTTGGCGCCGGGTCTTCCGTAGTTGAGAGTTACTCCGGTGTCATCTGGAATCCCGATGACCGCGATTTGGCATATAGCAGGATCGCTACTGATCGTTGATGCAAACTTGTTAGCGGGGATATAGGAATCCCATTCGTATGGACGGAGATGGGGAAGTTGCATCATCAGATCCTACATTGGAATATCGACTTCTTGTTCTTTACCGCACTGAATAGCATCTTCGTACCCAGCATCAGCGTGCCGGAATATACCCATCATCGGATCATTGCGGAGTACGCGTGCAAGCCGGTCTGCGGCTTCTGGGGTTCCATCAGCAACGATGACCTGACCAGCATGTTGACTGAATCCGATCCCAACACCTCCGCCGTGGTGGAAGCTCACCCAACTGGCGCCTGATGCGATGTTGGCTGCGAAGTTCAGGAGCGGCCAATCGGAAACAGCATCAGTGCCATCTTTCATCGATTCGGTTTCACGATTCGGAGATGCTACAGAACCACAATCAAGGTGGTCGCGCCCGATCACGATAGGAGCGGATACCGCACCGCACTGAACCATGTTGTTAAACAACAGTCCCGCTTTGTCCCGTTCTCCCAATCCGAACCAGCAGATGCGACAGGGAAGTCCCTGGAACGCAAAGCGAGGCTCACAGTTATCGAAATCTTGATTGAGCAGAGCGTCAGGGTTCTTGTGGCAACCGAGAATCCACTGGTGTAGACGCTCGTTGTAACCCCCATCTTCTATCGGAAAGAGTTGGAGCAGCGCGTAATCTGTCTTGTA
>WUAJ01000018.1 GCA_009827215.1 Phycisphaeraceae bacterium | reverse complement strand
CCATTCGACACCAGCGTCCTCGACTCGCTCACCAACTGGACACATCCCGGCACACTCACCGCCGCGAACACCGAAGGCAAAGTTGTCCTACTCGCGATGATCTCCGCCGGAGAACCAAAGTCATACATGACCCTCTCCAAACTCAACCGTGCTCAGCGTGATCACGATGACGAGATCGTCGTCGCCGCGATCCACCCCGACGCCGGATGGGACCAGCTCCAAGAAAAGATCAACGCCGGACGCATCAGCATCCCAGTCGCTCGTGACGAGGGAGGTGCTTTCGCAGCCGCGATGCTGACCGACGACTATCCAGACATCTACCTCATCGACCGCGCCGGAAATCTGCGCTTCGTCGATCTCGAAGAGCGCTCACTCAAGAACGCGCTCAAGCAGCTTATCTCAGAAACTCCTGAGACCGCGATGACCAACGCCGACCTCCAGTCCCAAGGACTCGAGCCCGAAGCCGCACAAGCCGTCGCCAGCGCCATCGATCCAAAGGCATACGACGACGCGCCATGGCCAAACCACAACGGCGGAAAGATGTCCGCAAACAACTACCAAGGACAACCACTCCCAGTACCAATGGGCAACGAAGAATGGATCTACGGCGAGCGCGACCTCTCCGGAAAAGTCCTCGTACTCGACTTCTGGGCAACCTGGTGCGGACCATGCATCCGCGCCATGCCAATGCTCCATGACCTCCAAGACGACTACTCAGGAAGACTCGAAATCGTCGGCATCGGAGGCTCAGAAGACAAAGCAGACTTCGTCCGCTACGTCATGAAGAAAAAAGGTAACTACGGCCAAATGTTCGACGAAAAACGGACACTCAATCAAGCGCTCGGAATCAAAGGCATCCCCCATGTCCTCGTGCTCTCCACAGACGGCGTCATCCGCTGGCAAGGCAACCCACATAATCCAGACTTCAAAACAGCCGTCGCGCAAACCATCGCTGCCGACCCACTCCTTGCCGCCAACGATTAAAGACAACCAATGATTTCAACTTCAAGACACCCCGCACCAACACGCGGGGTGTCTTTCTATCTATGACACCACCTATAACAGTCCAGTCATGAAAGCACCCACAACAGATCCAATCGCAAGCCCCATCGCCAATGTCGTCCTCGTCAACCCCGAGATCCCCAACAACACCGGATCCATCGGACGCACCTGCGTCGCCACCGGCGCCGCGCTCCACCTCGTCCACCCCCTCGCCTTCGACATCGACGAGAAGGCCTGCCGCCGCGCCGGACTCGACTATTGGCCACGCCTCAACCTCACCAACCACGACTCCCTCGAAGACTACCAATCATCAAAAGCACCCAACCCACCAACCAACACCTGGTACATGACCGCGCGTGCATCCAAGACCATCTTCGACATCCCGATCACCAAAGCCGACCACTTCGTGTTCGGCAAAGAATCCGTCGGACTCCCCAAACCCCTCCTCGACGCCCACCCCGACCAATGCGTCGCGATCCCCATCGCACCAGATGAACGCTCGCTCAACCTCTCCACAGCCTGCGCGATCACCATCTATGCCTGCATCCAGTCCCTCCTCGCGACCAACCAGATCGCAATTGATGCAAATGGGCGCCTGATTACTGACAAATCCTAACGAACTGCAAACATGATAAATTTTGAACGATTCTTAGGAAGCACACGAACCCAACAAACCGTGCTGCGTACATTACTTGTTGCAGTCTTGTGTTCAGGTCAGCGAGTCCTGAACGCACCCCCGAGTGCACGATTCTCGGGAATTTCGAGTTCTCTCCTCTCTCCAGAACAGTGTGCCGCGGTCTTCCGCGGTACACTGTTTTTGTTTACTGATCAATGAAGATACCAATCCGACGAATGCCCAAACAAAACACAAAATCCAATCGCGTGCATCAAGCGATCATCCTCGCCACGGCTGCGTGTGCTCTGCTCCCACTCCAAGCATGTCAGAAGACACTGCTCAAGAAGGACGATCCGCGTTCACCCTTCGATCGCTACAACCAAACACGCGCCCAGCACGCGCCACCTTTCCTCGAAGATGAGTTCGGCCGGCGCACACCAAACCTCCGCGACCGTCTCGTCAAATCCGAAGAGTGACATCACATGAGCTTCCCACGACATCGAATCACAACTTTGTTCGGGACCGGTAAGTATCACAAACTGCACACGCAGAAATGTGCGCCCACTTCCATTCAATTTCCGCGCGAATATGCAAGAAAGAACACCATAGAACCCGAATGAATATGATAATCTGATTCCAGATACACAGGTACTCCCGGAGCACATCACAACAATGCCCGCCAAGGTCACAGTCCGCACAAACGCGAGCATCCGCACGAAGATCGTGTGGAGCGCCCTACTCGCGTCCATGACCGGCCTCATCGGACTCCTCACCCTCCTCGACTCCGGAAATCCAGCACTCAGCGCCCAAGGCGTCTCCCTCTCACCTCTCGCGAGCATCACCGCCGAGCGCGGAGTCGACGCGATCTTCAAAACCAAAGCCGATATCGACCCCAATCAATGGGACTCGATCGTCATCGTCCACTCCGGATCGCCCGCAGGTTCCGCCGAATCCATCGGCGCCCAGCACAAGCAGATCGGATACGACGGCCTCGGATACCACTTCCTCATCGGAAACGGCACCGGAATGGGCAACGGCGAAATCCACCTCGGAAACCGCTGGCTCACCCAAACCCAAGGCGCTCAGCTCGCCGGGATCGATCAGAACGCGAAAGCAAAGACCATCGAGATCTGCCTCATCGGAAACGGCGACCGCAAACCCTTCACCGATCAGCAGATCCAATACCTCGCCCAGGTCGTCAGCGCGCTCGCGGATCGTCTCGAGATCCCTTCAAGCCGGATCTTCCTCCATCAAGATCTCGCACCAACCACCAGCCCGGGACGTTATTTCCCGAGAGCAAACTTCAACGAACTGCTCGGCACCATCTGATCGAGATTCCAAATCAACCACACCCCTCCGTATCAAACGGAGGTTTTTGTAATTCCACCACCGCTCAAAGAACCGAATCCCAATTCTCCGCGAATACTCCATGCAGGCATTGGGTTCTCTAAAGCCTGTTGCGTGACCCGCTCTCGCCCGGGTAACTGTTCCCAAGGCTTCTCCCGAACGACAATCCGTCATCGCGATCAAGACGCATCCAACGCGCTCTTGCTCCGCTGAAGAACTGCCCAACCAGCCGCTTCAGGTCTACTATTCTCTCACCCGATAAGCGACGAATATCGCTTCAAGGTGCAATAGAAGGGTCATAGAACCGAAGTACTCAGGGGCGCCCGAGTTCTTCGGAGCGAGCCCGAGAGAGAACGCAGTAAACGACGACGGACGAACGAATCGGACAACGCTCAATGACCGAAGAACTCACGGTATTCAAAAAAGGCGACCTCGTAGAGGGATACCGCATCATGTCCGAAATCGGTCGCGGCGCCGCTTCGATCATCTACCTCGTCCAGGATCCAAAGACAAAACAAATCTGGGCGCTCAAGCATGTCGAGAAGACCGACCCCAAAGCGCAACGCTTCCTCGACCAAGCCGCGATCGAGTACAAGATCGCCAACCAGATCAACCACCCAGCCATCCGCCGCATCGAGCGCATGATCAAGTCCGGATCACTCCTCAAAATCCGCGACCTCTACCTCGTCATGGAACTCGTCGACGGCATCTCCCTCTTCGAAGAAAAACCAACCGAACTCGATGTCCTCATCGACCTCTTCCGTCAAACCGCGTCAGGTCTCCACGAGATGCACAAGCACGGCTATGTCCACGCGGACATGAAGCCCCACAACATCATCATCGGATCAGACATCGACGGAAACCTCACCGCCAAAGTCATCGACCTCGGACAGTCCTGCAAAATCGGAACCATCAAAAAACGCATCCAAGGCACGCCAGACTACATCGCACCAGAACAAGTCCACCGCCGCGAGATCACTCCAAAGACCGACATCTACAACTTCGGCGCCACCATGTACTGGACACTGACCGACAAAAACATCCCGACCGCGATGGGAACCAAGTCCGACTCACTCATGGGATCACTCGATGACGCACTCATCGAGAAACCAACCCCAATCTCAGAGCTCCGCGACGATCTCCCAGATCGACTCAGCGATCTCATCATGCAGTGCTGCGAGCCGGACCTCGACAAACGCCCCGACTCCATGGAAGACGTCGCCAACAAACTCGACCTCATCCTCGGCATCGTCCGCGCCCCCTCCATCCCCGTCGACGAAGTCTAAGAAAAACAACATCACACAGACCACCACCACCATGTCGTCGATTTCGACGCTGCAGTGATCGTTCGCCTATCCTCACCTGCTCATGTACACCATTGACATGTCCAACCCGCAAGAGGTCGCCCAGACCCTCCGCCAAGGCGCCCAGGCAAACCGCGACGCTTCTTGCCGAGAAGGATCCATCGATCGCATCGAAGCACCAGGACACCTCATCGCGACCGGAGACACCCACGACCACCCACGCAACTTCCGAGCAGTCGTCGCCGCCGCAGGACTCGACGGCGAGTTTGGTTCCGAGCCCAAACACCTCACCCTCCACGAGATCATCCACCCCGACCTCAAACCCTCCAAGCCCGGCGACCCACCCCCAGTAGACACCTCCTATCGAGGACTCACCCGCGTCGCTTGGCTCAAAGCCCAGTACCCCGAGTTCGTCCACTTCCTCCTCGCCAACCACGAGCTCGCCCAAGCCATCGACGCCCTCATCGTCAAGAACGGCGTCCGCTGCGTCAAAGCATTCAACGACGGCATCGATCAAGAGTTTGGTGACGACGCCGAAACCGTCCGCGACGCCGTCAAAGACTTCGTCTTCTCCATGCCCATCGCCCTCCGCGCCCATTGCCCGCAAGGTGACATCCTCTGCGCCCACTCCCTCCCAGGCCCTGGCATGATGGACCGCTTCGACACCACCATCCTCAGCCGCGACCTTACCGAGCAAGACTACGAACCGAGAGTAGGTTCAGCGCACCTCATGACCTGGGGACGCGGATACGACCACGAACAACTCGAAGACCTCGTCGAACGCTGGGGAGTCAACCTCTTCATCCTCGGACACGAACACGCCACCAACGGCTACTCCCTCGTCGAACCAAACGCCATCGTCCTCAACACCGACCACGACAAAGGCGTCTACCTCCCCATCGACCTCGACCACGAACCCACCCTCGCCCAAGCCGCAACAAACCTCGTGCATATTACTTAACAACCTGAGCAACCATTCTGAATCCATTCGGTATCTCCTCTTGCACAGGAGAAACCAATGCTCATCCAAACACTCGCCGCCATGGCACTTGTTGCAGTCTCGTCCGCAGTTCCATCACTGACCGAAGACCACCCCCTTCAATCCCACCTCGACGACGCCGAGAAACTCCGCGACATCTACACATCCCCCCAAGCCCAGCAGATGCTCGATGAGGTCCAACACCTCCCAGTCTGCGAGCCCCGCACCATCTACGCAGCCTTCAGACCCAACCGCGCCGTTAGCGCCGATCAATTCGAACAACTCACCGAAGAAGAACAACAAGAACTCCGCGAGTTCAACATCAACCCCAGCAACTACTACGCCACCTTCTACGGCTCACCCCTCGTCTACGCACGCACGCTCGACCTCCTCCATCAATACGCACCAGATTTCACCATCAACAACGCCAACATCATCGACCTCGGATACGGCCAACTCGGACAACTCCGACTCTGGGCGCAAATGGGAGCCCACGTCACCGGCGTAGAAATCGACCCCATCCTCACCGCAATCTACAAAGACTGCGAAGCAGTAGGGGACCTCAACCAACCAAACACCGGCTCCGTCACCCTCATCGAAGGAAGCTGGCCAAACCAAGAAGCCACACGCAAACAAGTCGGAGACGGATACGACCTCTTTATCTCCCGCAACCTCCTCAAGCACGGCTATGTCAAACCCGAAAAACTCAACCCCAACTTCCCGCCCCCCGTCGGATGGGAAATGACCGACGCAGAAATGCTCGGACACCTCTACGACATCCTCAATCCCGGCGCCATCGTCATCATCGAATCCCTCGGACCCAAGCCAGACCCCAGCAAACCCTGGTCCGACATCTCCAACCCCTGGCCCGAATCCGCATGGACCAAAGCCGGATTCACAGTCCTCGCCCACGACCAAGACGAATCCACTTACGCGCGCACAATGGGAGCCGCGCTGAGATGGGACGAGCGCATGAACCTCGAGACCGACCTCTTCGGAGTCTACTCCGTCTACCAAAAACCAATCAGTCCCGACAGCACATCAGACTAAACAAGCTCAATCCTCCCGCGGCCCAGACCGATGGATCGCCCGCTCGCGTCCAAACCCAAACGCCTCGGGATCAAGATACAACCCACGATCCTCCACACGCTTGTCAGTCTCGACCTCGATCGGACGATACAGCGCCGAAGCATCCTTCCGCACGCCGCAGACCTCCCAGCTCACCTGCATCCCAGCAGCGCCGCCACCGATCGCAAACGAATTCCCCTCGATCAAGCTCGCGACATGCAGCTCAGGCATCGCCGCACCAACAGCCGTGAGCTGATACCGGAAGTCCTTATTGAGCGAATCAAAGTAATCAGGAAGTTCAACCACCGCACCCCCATGCTCATCAAGCGTGATCACCCCAGAGTACACATTCATCATCTCAGGCGATTCCACAAACGAGTGCGACAGGTACTTGTTCTCCGGATCCATCGGATGATCAATCTTGAATGTCCCCGATGACTTCGACAGCGTCCCCGCGACATGCACATCCCCCTGGAAAAATCCAGCGAACTGCGTCCCGCCGGGACCAACTGATTCGCCGAATACCCCGTAGGAAGTGTTCGCAGAGTTCCCCACTTGCGCTCCGCCATAGACGCCGTACGCTGTCCGATTCCCGCCGCTCGCTGGATTCTGCGCAAAGCCACGCAGCCCATAGATCATGTTCGCACCAGTGGAAAAACCACCCGCAAACCCATCAACCCCGACCCTCAGCAGCCCCGCCCCAAACCCATCAGGCAGCGCCACTCCGCGCACCCCGATGCTCCCGGCTTCGCCGTAGATCGCCGTGCCCTCACCCTCGACATCCGTGTTGTACGCCTCGAGCCCATAGTCAGCACTCGCGCCAAAGAACTCCGTCCCGCTATCGCCGCGCGATCCTTCAATCGCCGCCGTCCCGCTGTTGGTGGTCGTTCTCATCCCGCTCGAAGTACCAGAACTCGCGCGAACACCAAGCCCATTGGTCGAAGTCCCAAACACCCCCGTCCCGTCCTGCGTTGTCCCAAGCACCCCAAGCCCCCCTTGCGTCGTGCCGACCACCCCGCTCCCGACGCCCATGTTCTCGCCGTACACCGCGAACCCATTGCCGTGATGAATCCCATGCACGCCGTAGCCGCTGAACCCCGTCGAGTTCGTCTCCCCGCGCACGCCTGCCGCATCGGAACTATCCGCCTGTGAGTTCGCTCGCCCCAGCACACCAGCGCCACCATCTTCCACCGAATCCGTCTCGCCAAGCACACCAGGATTCGTCAAGAAGCTATTGGACATATACCCACGCAAAGGCACACCACGAATCGAGGTCGCATCCACAATATCAAGATCACTCACCACCACCCAAGGCACCTCAAGATCCGATGCCACATCCGCATGATCAGCATGACTCGCACGGATCGCATACGGCGCATAGTTGATCTTCGTCCGAGGATTCAAAATCTCACCCTCAACCTCGATTGCAAGCCACCGATCCGACCCATCAAAGTGCACATCATCAAAGTTAAGCTCGACCTCAAACAACCCATCGACGACTTCAACATTCATCGGAGGCAAGAACTGCAACCCGACCCCAAACACCGCAGAATCAGCGAGCACAAACTCCATCTCATACATCCCATCCGCAGGAGACCCCCCATCCTCCAATACCCCCTGATACGTAATCGGCGCCCCCTCCGCGCTCATCGAACCAAGCCCAACCGCCAAACCAGCAGCAACCGCAAGCACGCAACGATTCAACATATCCATATCTATTCTCCTCAGTAGATGGTCAACCCCCAGTGTACCAAACCAGCCCCCAATCCCCAAACCAATAAAACCACCCCCGTTTCCAGCCCGCCAACGCGACAAAAATCTCCTACCATCCCCCCATGACGACCACATCCACCTCAATCGATCAAGCCATCCTCGACACCATCGCCGCGACCGACCCCCAGGTCGCCCAGCTCGTCACCCTCGAGCGCGAGCGCCAGGAAACCACCATCGAGCTGATCGCCTCCGAGAACCACGCATCTCCCGCCGTCACCGTCGCCGCGGGAACCTGCATGACCAACAAATACGCCGAGGGATACCCCGGACGCCGCTACTACGGCGGATGCGCCCACCACGACGCCGTTGAACAACTCGCACGCGACCGCGCCAAAGAACTCTTCGGATGCAAGTTCGCCAATGTCCAGCCACACTCCGGCGCCCAAGCAAACACCGCCGCGTTCATGGCCATGATGGAACCCGGAGACACCTTCCTCTCCCTCGTCCTCAAAGACGGCGGACATCTCTCCCACGGCATGTTCCTGAACTTCAGCGGAATCTTCTACAACCCAGTCCACTACGCACTCCACTACGACACCAACCACCCCCAGCACGAACAGATCGACTACGACTCCGTCCTCGCCGCCGCCAAAGAACACAAACCCAAAATGATCCTCTGTGGATACTCCGCATACCCAAGAGTCATCGACTTCAAACGCTTCCGCGAAATCGCCGACGAAGTCGGCGCGACACTTATGGCCGACATCTCCCACATTGCCGGACTCGTCGCAGCCGGAGAACACCCAAGCCCCTTCCCACACGCACACATCGTCACCACCACCACACACAAATCCCTGCGTGGCCCTCGTGGTGGTCTCATCATGACCAACGACGAAGAACTCAACAAACTCATCAACCGCAATGTCTTCCCAGGAGTCCAAGGCGGCCCACTGATGCACATCATCACCGCCAAAGCCGTCGCCTTCGGAGAAGCACTCAAACCAGAGTTCAAAGCCTACCAACAACAAGTCATCAAAAACGCACAAGCACTATCCACCGCCCTCACCAACCACGGCTTCCGCATCACAAGCGGAGGAACCGACAACCACCTCATGCTCGTCTCGCTCGTCGAAAAAGATTCCGAACTCACCGGCAAAGACGCTGAGAAATGGCTCGAAGACGCCGGACTCATCACCAACAAAAACGGCATCCCCGACGACCCACGCCCACCCATGATCACCTCCGGACTGCGACTCGGAACCCCCGCAACCACCACGCGAGGATTCAAAGAACAAGAGATGACCCAGATCGCCAACTGGATCAACCAAATCATCGAATCCAAAGGCGATGAATCGACCATCACAACAGTCCGAGCAGAAGTCACCAACCTCTGCAAGCAGTTCCCTCTCGCGCACTAAGCGAGATGAGCACGCAACCAATCAAACACATCACCCCAGAGCCCCCAGACCTCGACGCCGTTGAGTTCAGCGATGCTCCATCAACACTTCATGAGAACATTGCTTGCGAGCGCATCCAAATCAACACCCCCTTCACCCAACCAATCAACGCGCGCTCCATCGCATTCGATCAATCCAAACTCACCAACACCGCACTCCTCTCATCAACCCTCCCCGCATCACGCTGGACCGATTGTGAGATCCAGACCGCCGACCTCTCAAGCGCCACCTGGATCGATACCCGTCTCATCCGCGTCACGATCACCAACACCAAACTCACCGGCTTCGACGCAAGAGGCGCCGACCTCCGCGATGTCCACTTCAAAGACTGCAAAGCCCCCGACATGCTCCTGACCGAAACCAAGCTCACCCGAGTTCGTTTCGATCACTGCCAGCTCACAAGTCTCGACCTCTCAGGCGCCACAATCCACTCCCTCGCGATCACCAACTCCGACGCGCGCAACCTCCGCCTCATCGACGCCAAGATCGACCACCTCGACCTCCGCGATTCGCTCATCGAGTCAATCGCCGTCGCTCCATCCCAGCTCAAACACATCACCATCACCCCCTCCCAAGCCCCCGCTCTCGCGCGAGCATTGGGTGTTCGTGTGATTGATGAATAATCACTCCGACACTTCTTCGATCTCTTCTTCTCTCAGCGCGTCGAGATCCTTCGAATCAACCTCCACCACACCCTCCCCCTCCTCAAGCACGATGTGCACGCTGTCCGTGTAAGTCCCCGCCTTCCCCGAGATCGCATCGACGCTCATCCCGATCAACCCGCCGAAGATCGTCTTCCCCTCGACCGAGCGATCCAGATTCAGCCGCACCGTCTTGTACCCATCCAGCGCGATCTCCACCCGCTTGTCCCGCCCCTTCCGCGCCACCTCCACAACCGTAGGCGTTGTCCCCACAACCTCCTCCTCAACCACGACCGTCGCTCCGCTCGGTTCGCTCGTGAACTCCACCTCTTTGAACTTCTCATTGCGGATCGTCGCGCACCCACCCAACGATCCCAACAGCAGCACCACGATTCCCACAACAACCACACCAGCAATCCATGCCTTCATCAAAGAGCTCCTTCAGAACATGTCCACATCAGTGTAAGCGAGATCGCACGAAAATACTACGGCCGATCGCGCAGCGTGTAGTTCTCATCAATCTTCACCACACCCCAATCAAACACCCCATGCGCCGTGCGAGGCGGATCCTGATCCAGCCGCAGATACTCAATCCGACCAGACTCATACACGCGATACATCGTCTCATCCGTCGCCGTGTACGCGATGACTTTGTCTTTCGCCGCCGCGTTCATCCCACCGAGCAGCGCTCCCGCGCCGAGCAACCCAGCGCCAACCATCCCAACTACCAACCGACGATTGCGTCGTTCCAGCCGCTCGATCCGAGCGCACAATCCTTGCACATCTTCTTGCCGTCCTGTATCCATTCCTGCCGTATCTGAATCATTCATGACTATGTCTCCATTCGTGCGCACAAATCCTGTCATGTTCCACGTGGAACAATTCGTCTCTACACCATAACCGCAACCCAGTGCGCCCCGCTGACACAATCGGATACCATCGAGCTATGAAAATCACCAGTCGCCTGCTCACGCCGATCCTCGCCACCGCCCTGCTGACTCTCGCTGCCTGTTCTGGAGGTCAGCGGACCAGCCGACCCCCCGTACCACCCCCGGCCGATCCCCCCGCGCTGATCGGCCACATCGTTTTCATTGAACTCGCCAGTCCCTCCGATTTCCACGAGATCCTTCACGACGCCGACTGGATGCTGGGGACAATCCCAACCGTCAGCACCTTCGCCGCCGGCAAGCATCTCGATACCGGCCGCTCCACCGTCCGAGGCGACTACGACCTCGCAATCTATCAGGGATTCGAGAACGAAGCCGATCTGAATATGTATGTCGTGCACTCGTCGCATGTGGACTTTGTGAACAAGTGGAAGCCGAGGCTCAAGGCGCTGCGCGTTTACGACATGCTGGATTGGCCGACCACACGCTACGGCGTGGGACCGAGGTAAGTCCCGCTCTACTCGAGCATCTCGGTCTGCATGTTCGCTTGACGCTCGCGGTGGGATACAACAAGATCGCGGATGAACACACCGATCGCGATCCAGATCAAGACGAACGCGCCGAACTTCAGCGGCGTGAAGGTCTCACCAAAGAACAACACCGACAACGCGAGCTGACCCGTTGGCGCACTGAACTGCAACAGTCCCACAGTGGACAACGGCAGCAAGCGCACCGCATTGGTAAAGCAGATCAGCGGGATGATGGTGATCACGCCTCCGAGGAGCATGATCCATGAGACCCAGGTCGCTGTAGTCGGCGCGAAGAAGATCCCTTTGTCGGAGGTCGTTAGCCAGATCATGAGTCCGATGCAGAACGGGAGCAGCACGATCATCTCGAAGGTGATCCCGACGGTGCCGGTGACTTGGACTTGTTTGCGGAGCAGTCCATACAGACCGAAGCTTGCCGGGAGCAGCAGCGAGATCCACGGCCAACCCCCTCCAGCGTCGAGCTCGGCGATGGTCATCATGATCACAGCGGCGCCGGCGATCGCGATTGCTGTCTTTTGCAGTTTGGTTGGTTGCTCTCCAAGGAACAAGAATCCGAGCAGGATCGAGAAGAGCGGGTTGATGTAGTATCCGAGCGAGGCGTGGTTCAAGCGATCCGTGCTCACGGCGTAGATGAAGAAAAACCAGTTGATCGCGATGAGCCCTGTCGAGGGGATCAGGACTTTGAGCGTGCTCCACTGCGTCGCGGCGCGGATGAGATCGGGGATCTTTTTGTTGAACATCAGGATCCCGATGAGCAGCGGCAGGCCGAAGATCACTCGCTGTGCGAGCACTTCGAGCGGAAGCGCGTTGTGCTGAGAGAGCAAGCGGAAGTAGGAGGGGACGATGAAAGCCCACCATCCGAACGCGGCGGATGCGAAGAGGAAGCCATTCCGCCGATCGCGGTTCTGTTCTTGGCTTTCGGATATCGCGGGATCACTGGAACTCATGGACGCGATGCTAGGTGAATCGCTGGGCTGGGGAGCGGTGGTCGATGTGCAAGGCGGAGCGATTCGTGTCATACTGGGAGACAATCTGTTGCTCGAAAGGAATATTCATGATCTCGAAGCTCGGGAGCACACTTTCCAAACTGTTCTGCAAAACCGCGCCCGATCCGTTTGTGATCGCGGTGGGGCTCACGCTGCTCACGGCGGTCCTCGCGGTGACTGTTGGGTACGAGGGGCAGGGTTCGGTTGCTGATAAGTCCAAACTGCTGCTCGATTCATGGCGCGGCGGGGATGGATTGTGGAAGTTCCTTGCGTTTGGGATGCAGATGTGTCTGATTCTGGTGACGGGTCATGCGCTTGCCGCGAGTAAGCCCGTGCGGAAGATGATTGATGCGTTGGCGCGGATTCCCAAGCACGCCGGGAGTGCGGCGGCGTTGGTGGGGTTCTTCGCGATCGTGTTCGGATTGATCAACTGGGGGCTCGGATTGATCGTCGGGGCCCTCTTAGCGCGTGAGGTGGCGCGTTCGCTGCGATCAAGAGGCATACGCGCGCACGGCGCTCTGCTCGCGGCGGCGGGGTACATGGGACTGATCGGATGGCACGGTGGGTTCTCTGGGAGCGCGCCGCTCAAGATGACTTCCAAAGCGGAAGCAGAGAGTGTGCTTCCGAGCAGTGTGGTCGAATCGATGACGATCGACGGCGTGTTCGATGGGGTTTCACTTTCGCAGACGGTGCTGTCTCCGATGAACCTGTTTGTGTGCGGCGGGCTCTTGGTGATTGTGCCTGCGGTGTTGTGGTTGCTGACTCCCAAGACAGGGACGATGTCGGAAGGCGAGATTGTTGAGATGCCGATGAGTGACGATCCGGAGATGGCGGATATTGATGATGGTCGGCTCAAGGGCTTTCCAGATTGGATCGAGCGGTCGCCGATTGTGGTGTGGGCGCTGGCGATCGGTTTGCTGCTGGGTTACTGGCGCTTTGTGGATCAGTCGGGGGTGCTGCGGATGGGACCCAACGAGATCAACATGGTGATGCTCGCGCTGGGGCTCATACTGCACGGCTCGGTGCGCTCGTATGTGAGCGCGGCGGAGGACGGCGCGGCGGGGTGCGCTGGGATTATCCTGCAGTTCCCGCTGTACGCGGGGATCATGGGGATGGGGGTGAGCAGCGGATTGGTGGCGGAGTTTTCGAGCTTGATCGGATCGTTAGCGACCGAGACGACGGCTCCGCTCGTGACGTTTATGAGTGCGGGGGTGGTGAATCTGTTTGTTCCCAGTGGCGGCGGTCAGTGGGGGATTCAGGGGCCGATCGCGCTGAGCACTGGCGCGGAGGTTGGTGTGAGTCCCGGGAAGATGATCATGTCGGTCGCGTATGGGGATCAGCTGACGAACATGTTGCAGCCATTCTGGGCGCTGCCTTTGCTTGCGATTACGCGGGTGAAGGCGCGGGAGATCGTGGGGTACACAGCGGTGGTGATGGTGGTCGCGGGGGCTTGGATGGCGATTGGGTTGTTGCTGTTTTGAAGGGGGGATTGGGCACTAGCCATTAGCCACTGGGGAAGACACGGCTTGCCGAAGACGGTCAAGCCGTGGCACCCGACACCCGAGGGATTCGGTGAAGAAAGACCCCCTCCGTCCGCGAAGACGCGGACAGCTCCCCCGGAGGCCCGGGGGAGGCGAGTTCAGGGCCTACGATTGGTCCTATGACTACCGCAGTTGAACAAGCTGAGCCGCAAAGTATTGAGACTATTTCATTTGTGTCTCTTGGGTGTCCCAAGAACCTGGTGGATTCGGAGAAGATGCTGGGGTTGCTTGCGGCGGATGGGTTGCTGCCTGTCTCGGCGGAGGCGATGGATGATGCGGAGCATGATGATCTGTCGTTGTCGGGATCGGAGCAGGATAGCAGCGCGGTGTCGGGGCGCGTGACGGCGGCGGATGCGGTGGTGATCAATACCTGCGGATTCCTTGAGGCGTCGAAGGATGAATCGCTCGGGGTGATCAAGGAAGCGGTGGCGCTCAAGGAGCAGGGGAAGGTCAAGCGTGTGGTGGTTGCGGGGTGCTTGGTCCAGCGGCATCGCGCGAAGATGCTGGAGTGGGAGCCTGGGATTGATTCGATGGTGGGGGTGTTCGATCGTGAGCACATCATCAACGCGGTGCGCGGCGAGGGCGCGAAGCGCGAGTCGGATACGGATGTCGCGGAGAAGGCGCCCAAGTACTGGATCCACGCGAACGCGATGACGAGCGCGAAGGATCAGGGGCTGCAGACTGTTGGATTGACGGTTGCGGGGAAAGACGGCAAGGGGATCGGGTATTACGAATCGGACAACGCTCGATTGAGACTTACGCCGCGGCACTATGCGTACCTGCGGATCAGCGAGGGGTGCAATCAGAACTGTGCGTTCTGTACGATCCCGTCGATTCGCGGCAAGATGCGTTCGAAGCCGATGGATCGGATCGTGGATGAGGCGCGCGAGCTCATGCGGGACGGGGCGTTTGAGCTGCTGATGATCGGTCAGGACACGACGAGTTATGGCGATGACATCGGGGTGGGGTTGTCGCAGGTTGGCGGGGATGACAAGTTTCGAGCCGGGCTTCCGAAGCTGCTCAAGTCGTTGTCGGATGCGGTGAAAGAGGAGTCGGGGAACGGGTGGCTGCGTTTGATGTATGCGTATCCGACTTTCTTTAGTGATGAGATTATCGACGCGATGGCGGAGGTCGCGGATCGGGGGCATCTGCTGCCTTATCTGGATATTCCGCTGCAGCACGGATCGGATCGGGTGCTGGAGCTGATGCGCCGGAATGTGACGAGCGCGCATCAGACGGAGCTGTGCCATAAGCTGCGCGAGCGCATTCCGGGGATGGCGATCCGGACGACTTTCATTACCGGATTCCCGGGCGAGACTGAGGAGGATCATCAGGAGCTGCTCGCGTTTATGGATGAGGTGCAGTTTGATGCGGTGGGGTGCTTCCAGTATTCGAAGGAGCCTGGGACTGTGGCGGGGACGATGGAGGAGGATCCGGCGCTGGCGGTTCCGGCGGAGGTCAAGCAGCGTCGGCATGATGAGATCATGGCGCTGCAGCAGGAGATCGCGTGGGAGCAGGCGGCGTTTGTTGCGGATCAGTTCGACTTTGAGAAGCCGACGGAGACTGGGGTGCGGTTTGATGTGCTGATTGATTCTTCGACGGGATCGGAGGTTGAGCCGACTCCTGGGGTGACGGAGGGCGGGACGCTGTACAAGGGGCGGACCTATTTCCAGGCGCCGCAGATTGATGCGACGACGCTGGTGGTGGCGAAGAAGAAGATCGCGCCGGGGGAGCTGGTTCGATGCACGATTGTGGGGAGCGATGGGTATGACCTGATCGCTCGTCCGGTCGAGGAGCTTGAGAAGAAAGTCTCGCTGAATCTGCTGTGAAAGCGGACAGAATTTGGACGGCTTTGGGTTGGTTGGTCGATTGTCCCTAGATGGTTCGATCTGGACAAGTGTTGATGTTGTGCGCGCTGGCGCTGCTGACCATCGGGGTGGTGATGGTGCAGAGCGCGGGGATGCAGGTGCCTGGACTGGGTGAGACTGGTCTGGTTGAATCGGATGTGGTGGGGAGCGGGGAAGTTGTTGCGGTGGATGGGGTGAGCGCGAGGTCGCTGATGACTTCGCGGTCGGCGTTGTACTTGGTGCTCGCGGTGGGGGCGATGGTGCTTGCTTCGCGGATTCCGATGCGGAAGATCGCGGCGCGTTTGGATCGGGTGGTGTGGTTTAAGCCTGGCGGGGATCTTGGGGTGTTGTTGATTGGGTGCGCGGTGCTGATCGTGGTGGTGTGGTCGGTGTATGTGCCTGGGATTGCGAGACCACGAAACGGGGCGCATCGTTGGGTGGATCTGCGGCTGCCTGGTCTTGAGTCGATGCAGCCGAGCGAGCTGGCGAAGTGGGGGATTGTGCTGTTGGTCGCGTGGTACGCGGCACGGTTGGGGTCGTATCGCGAGAATCGGTTGACGGTGTTTTGGAAGGGATTGCTGCCTGTGATTCTGTGCATCGGCGCGGTGGCGTTCGCGGTGGTGATGGAGGATCTGGGGACGGGTGTGCTGATGGTGCTCGCGTGCAGCGTGGTGCTTGTTGCGGGCGGGGCACGATTGAAACACTTCGCGGCGTTTGTTCCGATCGGGCTCGCGGGGGTGGCGGCGGCGATTATCACTTCGCCTTATCGCGTGAAACGGATTACGGCGTTTTTGGATCCGTACGCGGATGCGCAGGGTGAGGGGTATCAGATGATCCAGTCGCTGACGACGATCTCTGGTGGTGGGTTCTTTGGGCGCGGACTCGGGAACGGGCTTCAGAAGTTTGGGTATCTCCCTGAGGACACGACAGACTTTTTGTTCGCGGTGATCTGCGAGGAGATGGGGTTTATGGGGGCGCTGGCGGTGATCGCGGCGTATGCGGCGATGGTCTGGGTGGGGACGGATATCGCGCGGCGTGAGCAGTCTCCGATGTTGCGCTTGGTTGTGGTTGGGGTGATCGCGACTTTCTCGATTCAGGCGATGATTAACCTGATGGTGGTGACGGGATTGGGTCCGACGAAGGGGATCGCGCTGCCTTTGCTGAGCAATGGTGGTACGGGATGGGTGGTGACCTCGGTGTGTCTGGGGCTGATTGTGGCGATCGAGCGGACGCAGGAGTACGCGTCGGCGTTTGATGGATCGCTTGAGGAAGACATCTCGTTTGCGCAGCGCGGCGGGATGATGCCTGGCTTGGTGATGGGAGGCGCGCAGGAGGCGCACGAGATCGGTGCGCAGGAGATGGCGGAGCTGATGGGGGAGACGGACTCGGAGCACGAGCTTGAGGTGGTGGTTCCCAATCGCAAGCGTTTGGTCCGAGCGGGCAAACCACAACGGCACGAGGATGTTCCTGAGGCGGACGACTGGTTCGCGGATCGGGGCTGATGGGCAGCAACAAACCATCTCGCGGGTTCGTCTTTGTGGGAGGCGGGACGGGTGGTCATCTCTATCCGGCGGTGGCGATCATCGAGCAGCTTCGCGAGATCGACGCGGGTATCAAGACGCACATCGTGTGCTCGCAGCGCCATATTGATTCAGCGATTCTGGAATCGGAGGACCAGGTGTTCTCGACGATCCCGGCGAGCTCTCCGAGTGGCGGGGTTCGTGGCGTGCTGCGGTTTGTCAAGAACTGGGGCGCGAGCGTTCGAGGTGTGCGGAGCGTGATCAAAGCGATGAAGAAGGACTGCGACGAGGTCGTGGTGGTTTCGATGGGTGGGTTTGTGTCGGCGCCGTCGGCGATGGCGGCTCGCGCGGAGAAGTGCGAGCTGGTGCTGGTGAATCTGGACGCGGTTCCGGGCAAGGCGAATCGGTGGATCGGGAAGCGCGCGGGGCGGGCGTTTACGGCGGCGAAGGTGCGGGACGGGCTGGATGGTTTTGGCGGGTGGGTGCAGACGCGCCCGATCGTGCGGGGGTTTGAGGGTCGGCGGGATCGAAAGCGTGCGTTCGATGAGTTTGGTTTGGATTCGGACCAACATACGCTGCTGGTGACTGGGGGATCACAGGGTGCTCGATCGGTGAATCGGTTTATGGTGGAGATGGCACGCACGCACTCCGATGCGTTCGAAGGTTGGCAGGTGCTCCATCAGGTTGGGGGCGGTGGCGACGGCGAAGTTGTGGCGCTTGGGTATCGCGAAGTGGGTGTAAGCGCGGTGGTGGTGGAATATATTGAAGCAATGGGTGCGGCATTGGAGACGGCGGATTTGATGGTGGGACGCTGCGGCGCGGGGACGGTGGGCGAGTGCTGGGCGGCGGGGGTGCCTGGGGTGTTTTTGCCTTATCCATATCACAAGGATGAGCATCAGAAGCACAACGCGGCGGTGCTCGTCGATGCCGGCGCGGCGGTGGTGTGCGAAGACCTGATCGATGCTGAGAAGAATGTCGCCGTGCACGCTGAATCGTTGAGTGCTTTGTTGCGTGAACATGATCGGCTCGATGCGATGAAGCACGCGCTGGAAGGGCTTGGCGATGCGGACGGGGCGCGCGTGATCGCGGATGCGTTGATGCATTCTTGATATCAAGGTGATGTTCTCGGACCTGTCCCAGAAACGCTCTGAAATCCGTTGGTTCTGGGTCGTTCTTTGGTGGGTGTGTGGTACACTGGGGTATGGAGACTTCGGCTCGAAAAGGTGGACATCGTCGGTGCGTTGTTTGGCATCAATCGGGCGCCCAGTCGGCTGCTTCGTTGGTGCGTGCGTTGTCTTCGAGGGGGCTGCGTGTCGAGACGAGCGGATCGGCGCATGAGGTGCTCGCGATTGGTTGCGCTGAGCAGCAGCGCGCCGATGAGGGGCGAGGCGGGGTGATCGTGGTGCTTGATGGTGGGGGGCGTGAGCTTGACGAGCAATCGCGGGTTTTGAGCGCGATGGAGCGTTTTTGTCCTCTGGCGCGGGTGTGGGTGTATGAAGAAGGGGCGAACCCTCCTTTGCGTGGATTCGTAGATAAGACGAAGAAGGTTGCGACTTCGGGTCCGGAACGCGAGGCGCGGGTATCGGAGAAGACGGAATCTGCGAGTAGGCCGGCGCTTCGGATTGCGGGAAGCAATGGGAGTGGTTCGACGCTCAAAGCATCGGATGTGCTGGATCAGGATGAGCTCGCGGCGTTGTTGAAGCCGAGCGATTTGGATTGATGGAAGGGTTTTGGACTTGATGCCAACGGATGATGGAAAGACGATCAGCGGCAGCGAGCATCAGCTCGGGCGCGGTGATGGTGTTTTGTCATCTGGATCGGGAACGGGGTGGCGTGTGATTCTGGTGGGACGCACGGGTCTGGATCAGGTGCTGCGCCGCGTCGCTGGTGTGGAGTTGATCCGCACGCGCGATACCTTTGATGCGATCGGTGAGTTGAGTGATCCGATTGATGATGCGTCGCCGGCGAGAGCAGCGGTGCTCGTCGCGGCGGATGCGGAACCAAAGGGCGATGAGCTCGGAGGGTTTGTAGAAGCGCTGCGGATGGTCGATGCTTCGGTGAAGGTGATCCGCGTTGGTGAGCGGCATCCGTTGTATGACGGGTGCGTGGATCGTGACGCGAGTGGTGATCGGGTGATGGGTGTGATCCGGGATGCGGTGGCGATGCCGAGGGTGATTATTCCGAAGGACGAGGATGATGAGTCGACTGAAGTCGAGGTCGCTGTTCAAGAAGCTGAAGAGTTGAAGGCTGGTGTCGATGAAAAGGCTGCTGACAGTGATGATCGTGTACTTCGTGAAACGCAAGCTGTGGGTGTTTGTGAAGAAACGAGTGACGAAGTAGACGCGTCGAACATGCGCGAAGTGATGAAGCTGCATCAGCGTGTGATGTCGGATGTTGGTTTGGGTGGGACGGTTGAGAGCCGGGGTGGGTGGCATGGTTCCAATGAGCTGACGGATGAACGCGTGATCCGCGCGATGGGTGAGGGACGCAGCGTGCTCGATGAGGCGCTGGCGCTGATCGCGGCTCGGAGCGGACGCGATGGTTGGTCGTTCGTGACTGGTCAGAGTGATGATGGCGTGGCGGTTTCTGCGGGGGGCAAGGTGTTTGGTTCGCTCGTGTGCGAAGATCGCGCGTGGGCGCAGGGGAACGGGGCTCGCGCGATTGGCGAGCACGCGTCGTGGTTGGGGTCGTGGTTGCGGCTCGAGGCGCAGCAGCGCGAGTTGAGACTCGCGGCGTTTACGGATGAGCTGACTGGCGCGTGGAATCGACGGTACTTTAGGAGATTTTTGGATGCCGCGATCGATCAGGCGCGGAGTGCGCGGCGGACGCTGACGCTGTTGTACTTTGATATCGATGATTTCAAGGGGTACAACGATCGGTACGGGCACGCGGCGGGGGATGAGATTTTGGTCGAGACGGTGCGGCTGCTGGAGTCGGTGATCCGTCCTGGGGACAAGGTGTGTCGGATTGGTGGGGACGAGTTTGTGGTGATCTTTTATGAACCGAAGGGGCCGCGGGATCCGGGGTCGATGCCTCCGGAGTCGATCTATGACATCGCGACGCGGTTCCAGAAGCAGATCTGCAATCACAACTTCCCGAAGCTTGGCGATGAGGCGTGCGGCACGTTGACGGTGTCGGGTGGATTGGCTTCGTACCCGTGGGATGGGAGTGATGGGGAGTCGCTCTTGGCGCTGGCGGATGATTTGGCGCTGCAGTCGAAGCGGTCGGGGAAGAATGTGATCACGATGGGGCGCGGGGCTGAGGGTGTGTGCACCGTGGATCGGGACCGCGGGTAACGCTCGGCGTATTGTCTTTGTATGGCGATGATTGATGTGCTTGCGATTGATCTGGACGGCACGCTGCTGGGGCGTGACAAGCGGGTGTCTCGCGCGAATATTGAGGCGATTGATCGGGCGCGGCAGGCGGGGGTGCATGTGCTGATCTGCACGGGTCGGGGGCTGGTGGAATCGAGGACGGCGCTTGAGGCGATTGGGCAGAAGCTCCCTGTGATGGTGGCGGGGGGATCGATTGTTGCGGACCCGGTTTCGGGGAAGACGCTGCATCGCGTGGAGATGCGGGATGAGCTGGTGCATCGTGCGGTGGAGTTGTTTCATGGGGCGCGTTCGCCGGCGCTGGTACTGAAGGATCCGT
>WUAJ01000170.1 GCA_009827215.1 Phycisphaeraceae bacterium | reverse complement strand
ACGCCGAGGACTGGCGCGAAGCACCGGACACCCCATCCAATGTCCGTCCCGACCGTTGGGCCGAGCGCTTCACCACCGCAGAGACCAGCGCCATCTCCGCCGCGCCCGCCAACCGTGGACCAAAGTCAGAATCCGAACTCACCGACGAAGCGCTCGAAGCCTTTGAAGCCGCATTCGGAGACGATGACTCCGCGTTCGACGAGTTCAACGAAGACTACGACGACTTCTCCGAAGCCGCGTAACTAAATTAATTTAGTACTTCACACGACTGTTCATCTAGAATCGAGCTGATTTAACAGTATGGTGTGTTGTATGAGCCTGACAAACAAACTACGGGATTTTGCAGCTCCAGGCAATTTCCCTGACTCAAAGCCTTGGCCACCAAGTGTGAGCTGTCAGGAAAACAGCCTTTCATTCTCTCAATCAGATTTCAATGAGAGTGCTGCTCGAGAGTCCTTTGGGGACGAGTACTTTGAAGAGATTAGATTAAATCACACTGGTTTCAAAGGAGACTGGTGGGATTTATGCTTCTTTGAGCTTTGTTTAAAATGTGAGCCAAAAACAGATCTTCTTTCTGAAGAGCCCAAAGGGAAAAAACTGTGGAATGCAATGTGTGCCATGAGACAACTAAGAGCCATTCACCTTGAAGGAATGAGCACGATCGCGAATGTCAACATGTCTCAGTACAATTTTGACAGAGCCTATTTCAAAAACACTCGGTTCACAAATATAGCTATCTTCCGAATCAACACATTTGATGTGTTTATCGACAACTGCCATTTTACTCAACTGAAATTTGACGGCTCATTCCTTTCAGATATTCGAATCACTGGATCAAACATCGATCATTGCCAACTAAATTCTGCCAACATTGGCCAACTTAGGATTCTTGACACCAACATTGAACACTCAGAGTTTAAGGAATCCAATTTCTTCGAACCACGCATCAAAAGATCAAAGCTTGTGAACTCCGACTTTACTGACACGGATTGGATTCGTGCAAATTTTGGTTACTCTCAAACAACTAAATCGTGTTTTGACAAAGCGAGTGTGCACGGCGCAATTGGGTTGAGATTTGATCAAAACAGCGTAGATCGTATTCGTATTGAAGGCAATGCACATGAACCTTGGTCTATTCTGAGAAGCAAATACACTGGACCCAACTATATCCTCAACCTGTCTCTGCTAGTCCTATTCCTAATCCCATTTGGTATTAAAGCAATCTATTTGAAAGCTCTGTCTTCCTATCAGCAATCGCTGCATGAATTAGCAACAGTGACTTCTGAGTCTATCGATCCAACCATTAAGTCTCTTGGCCTTAGTGTTGAACAGCATCTGCTTGAATTTGAACAGTCTCACCAATTAATCCCAGCAATTCTTGTACTTCTAGGATGGCTAAAAGGCCCCTGGTTCGTGGCGTTAACAGCCGTTGTGCTTCTATACCAAGCTTTACGAGGACTACTAACATACCAGGTTTCATCGCTACGCGAATCTGAAGAACGATCACAAGTAACCCCATCACTTCAAGAATACTACTACTCGATTTTCAACAGACCAAAACCAAGGAGAATTGCTTGGCATGAGCGTAGGAATCCCATTCTTTGGATTGGTTTGTATCCCGCACATAGAGTTGTCAGTGTATTGTTTTGGGTTGCACTTGGAGTAGTGATTTTAAACACTGCAGATTGGCTTTGGGATACATGGCTCTGGGTGCCAATGCCGAAGTAGCAAGCAACCTGATTGCATGTCTGCTTGTACAAGCCGCTATGAAAACCACCACTTTCATCGCGGCTTGTTTATGCGCCATCACCACCACATCACACGCGCAGCAAACACACACCGATCTCTCCATCACCCACACCTTCCAAGACGCCGAACAACCGAGCACCTTCCCCATCCTCATCGACACCCCAGAACAATTCGATCCCAACACACACCACGCCGTCATCCTCTTCCACGGCGGATACCTCTCCGACCCCCACTGGACCGTCCCCGGCTCATACACACAAAACGATGAAGTCATCCCCATCACCATCGACGGACAACCCACCAAAGACGCCGACACCATCACCCAAGCACTCCTCAGCTCCGGATATGCCGTCGTCCGCTACGGCTCCATCCACACCGATCCCGATCCAGATGCCCAGCTCGAAGCACAACCCAAAGCACAACCAAGACCAATCTCATTCCCCCAAACCATCACCCTCGCCAACCTCGTCTGGGACACAGCACTCGAAGAGCTCAACATCACCCCGAACCAATGCATCACCCTCGGACACTCCCTCGGCGCCGCGCGTGCGATCATCACCGCACCCAGCGCCGCCGGACACATCACCCTCGCCGGCGCGTACCTGACCCCAACCATGCACTCGCCCCACAAGCTCGCGCGAGAAGCTGACCCCAAAACCAGAGCACAAGACTACGACCAATCCGGATCCATCGAGCCCTTCGAGTCCGCCGCGCTCCACGCGATCAGCACCAACCAAACCAGAACCCACTCCAACCTCACCAACAACAACCACACCTACCCCTGGCCCTTCGACATCCTCACCAAGAACCAAACCCCCACCCTCGCGCTCTGGGGATCGCTCGATGCCACCTCCTACCACGCGCCAATCCTCACACACCTCTACAAACAAGCAAACCTGGAGTCCAACCTCACCACACACTACTTCCACACCCTCGGACACAACCTCAGCGCGGAAGAAAACGGCCGGATCGACAAAATCGATCCGGCCGTCATTGATTCAATCACCGATTGGCTGATCAAGCACTACCCAAACGAGTAGCACCAGCAGTCACCAAACTATCACTGGTTGTAGTAATCAATATTGATCTGCGTGTACTTCGACCACTCCTCAGGAAGATCCTCATCCTGGAAAATCGCCTGCACCGGACACTCGTCCACGCACAGACCACAGTCGATACACACATCCGGATCAATATACAGCTGCTCCGCACTCGCGAAGTCCGGCTCATCCTTCGTCGGATGAATGCAGTCCACAGGACACGCATCCACACACGCTGTATCTTTCGTCGCAATGCAAGGCTCTGCGATAATGTGAGTCATCAGAATACTCCTTCACTACGCCGCCAATATCAGCGGCTCACATACCACCCGCTATCCCCACTCTAGACACTACCCAATCATCGGCCCACACTCAACAACTTCTTGATGACCTACCCTCATACATGCCCGATTCCAACCCACAAACACATGAGATCCCCCAATCAAGGTCCCAGAACCACATCGATTGGCTCAAACAACTCACCGCCATCCCCACCGCCGCTGGACATGAGCACCGCGTCATCGACTGGATCAACAACTGGCTGAGCGACCGACCAGACATCGCGTCCAAAACCGATACCCACGGCAACATCGAACTCCGACTCGCCAACAACGAAGAAACAGACAACCCAATCTACTTCACCGCGCACCTCGACCACCCCGCATTCGTCGTCGAAGAAGCACTCTCCTCATCCGAGATCATCCTCGCCTTCCGAGGAGGTGTCATGTCCGACTACTTCCCCGATGCCCGCATCCGCATACACCACCCATACGACGGCCCAGACACCCCAACCTCATACACGCTCGCAACAGTCACCAACGAACACAACGCCGATCAGCAGCCGTGGTCCGAAACCGATCCCAAACCCGACAAGCCACCCTACAAGCTCTACCACGCGATCCTCGACGACCCCCAACCCATCAAACCCGGATCCATCGCGACCTGGGATCTCCCCGACCAAGAGATCATCACCGACGACGACGGGAACCAGATCCTCTACACCAACGCCTGCGACGACCTCGCCGCCCTCGCCGCAGCGCTCAGCGCCCTCGATGAACTCCGAATCCTCAACGACAAACAAGACACCCGCGTCCTGCTCACCCGCGCCGAAGAAGTCGGCTTCATCGGCGCCATCGGCGCATGCAAAGACAAGTTCATGCCCAAAGACTCGCGCATCATCGCGTTGGAAAACTCCCGCGCCTTCGCCGATTCCCCGATCCACGCCGGACCAATCGTCCGCGTCGGAGACCGCATCTCCGTCTTCTCCCCAGACCTCACCGGCGCCATCGCCAAAGTCGCCGAAACCATCGCGGGAGGTCCCGCAACCCCAACCGCATCACAAAAAGAATCCGATCTCCCGAAGTGGCGCTGGCAACGCAAACTCATGGCCGGCGGCGCCTGCGAAGCCTCCGTCTTCTGCGCCTACAACTACACCGCCACCTGCCTCTGCCTCCCGCTGGGCAACTACCACAACATGGCCAACCTCACCGAAGCCCAAGCCGGGACCCACGAACAAACCTTTGGGCATCCACCCCGCGTAGGACGCGAACACATCGGACTCGACGATTACGCCGGACTTGTAGACCTGCTCGTCGCCTGCGCCAGATCACTCCCGACAACACCATCATTCATTGATCGCATCGAGAACCTCTGGAACGATAAATCGAGCATACTCTCCTAAACCATGATCCTGCTCATCACATACCTCGCGATCGCACTGTGCGTCTCTTTCCTCTGCTCACTGCTCGAAGCCGTGCTGCTCTCCGTGCCGCGCACGCACATCGCTGTCATGCGCGACGCCGGATCCAGCGCCGCCGATCGTCTCGAGCGCATGAAAGAGGACATCGACCAGCCCCTCGCCGCGATCCTCACCCTCAACACCTTCGCCCACACCCTCGGCGCTGCCGGAGTGGGCGCCCAAGCCGCATCCATCTGGGGAGACGCATGGGTCGGAGTCGTCTCCTTCGTCCTCACCCTCCTCGTGCTCATCTTCTCCGAGATCATCCCCAAGACCCTCGGCGCTGTGCACGCCAAGTCCCTCGCCCCCTTCACCGCCGTCACCATTGATTGGCTCATCCTCATCTTCAAACCAGTCGTCGCCGTGTGCAACTGGATCTCGAAACTCTTCGCCCGCGCCCAGACCACGCCACGCATCTCGCGCGAAGAAGTCAGCAACCTTGCCAAGCTCGCTCACGACGAAGGCGTCATCGACGACCTCGAGCTCCGCGTCGTCCGCAACCTTGTCGCGCTCCGCGAGATCAAAGTCCAGCAGGTCATGACCCCACGCGCCGTGGTCTACACATACAACGCGGAACAAACAGTCGCCGACATCCTCTCCCGCGAACCCTCCAAGTTCGCGCGCGTCCCGATCATCCAGACCTCCCTCGATGACCAGGTTGGGGTCATCCACCGTCAAGAGCTCTACGCAGCGCACACCGAAG
>WUAJ01000169.1 GCA_009827215.1 Phycisphaeraceae bacterium | reverse complement strand
ACAATGCACACGAGATACGCAAGAACCAAACCCAGCATTCCATTACGAATCAGGGACATACCGATCTCCATCGTGTTTCTGTTATTCACTCGCGCTCGAGTGACCAGGGGAGCATCTCCGAGCCATGCCAGGTCATCGCGCCGGGTTCGTACTCTTCAAATGCTGCCGCGTGTCCATCGAAGAAGAAAAGGTTGCTCATCCCATAGTGAGGCACCAACTCGCCTTCAAAGAACACCGCGGGTTGCGTCGCGTCATCGAGATCACAATCCGGCTGACGGCTTGGGTCCTCGACCGAGCCGTACGGCGCGACATAGAGACCTGGATAGTTGCAATCACCACCCATTACGAATCGGCTCGGGAAATACACATATCGCTCACGAACGGACGAGAACTGACGCTGGAACCGATCCCAGCTGAATCGTGCTGCGTTGAAGTACGCGCTCGGTGCATACTCATCTGGACGCGCTGGATCGAGGTAGACCTCTCGCCCGTCGAGATAGTCCTCGAGCAGTTCCGTCCAACCCAGTCCCGGCTCGTCGCCTCCTACTCCGTCGCCCTCGCCGCCGTAGACCTGCCAGCCGGACCAGTAGGGGAACCATCCCTTGTTGTCGTCGGCATACATCGTCTGACCCGCCGCGATCGAGCGGACATTGACCAAGCATTTGACCTGACGAGCCGTGTCTCGAGCTCGCGCGAGTGCCGGGAGCAAGATGCCCATCAGCACCGCGATGATCGCGATGACGACCAGCAGTTCAATCAGTGTGAATCCAGCGAGTCTTTGTTGAGTCCGCATGCCATGTCTCCCGTTCCAATGTACCGGCAAACATGAAAACCTGGAACACCCAATAACTCATCTGCACAAAAAAACCGGCGATACGCCGGCTTGATCGGTTCTGAATGTTCAGATTGCGTTTCAACACATCTCGACGCACATCGCGACCGCGTTTCCGCCGCCGAGACAGAGAGCCGCGACGCCCTTCTTACCGCCGGTGCGCTTGAGCTGGTGGATGAGCGTGACGAGCACGCGAGCGCCGGATGCGCCGATCGGGTGACCCAGCGCGACGCCGCCGCCGCAGATGTTGAGTTTGTCTTCGCTGATCCCGAGTTCCTTGATGTTGCAGAGGACCTGAGCCGCGAACGCTTCGTTGATCTCGTAGAGATCGACATCGTCGATCGACCATCCTGCTTTGTCCAAGGCGCCCTTCACGCCTTCGATCGGCGCGGCGAAGATGTCCTTGGGATCGACACCTGAGGTGTTGTACGAGACTATCTTGCAGAGCGGAGCGAGTCCGAGCTCGCTCGCTTTTGATTCGCTCATGACGATGGTCGCCGCGGCGCCGTCGCTGATCTGCGATGCGTTGCCTGCGGTGACCGAGCCGTCCTTGGTGAACGCGGCACGGAGCTTCCCAAGCCCTTCAGCGGTCGAGTCGCCTCGGATGCCCTCGTCGATGTTGATGCCGCCCTCTGGACCGGGGACCTTGCGGTTGCCGAGCTGCTCTCCGGTGAGTTTGACGACCTCGCTATCGAAGTGTCCCGCTTCCCACGCTGCTGCCGCACGCTGATGGCTCTGTGCTCCGAAGCGGTCTTGGTCTTCGCGAGTGACGCTGTACTTGTCCGCGATGTGCTCCGCGGCGTTGCCCATCGGCCAGCACTCGAACGCACAGCGGAGACCGTCGAACGCCATGTGATCTTCCATCATGCCTGGACCGTACTTGATGCCGTTGCGGACATTGGCGAAGTGTGGCGCTGCGGTCATATTTTCCATACCGCCCGCGATGACACAATCGTTGTCACCCGCTTTGATGGACTGAGCCGCCATCATTACGGCTTCGAGTCCCGATCCGCAGACTTTGTTGATCGTCTTCGCGGAGAGTGTGCTTGGGAGTCCCGCTTTGAGCCCCGCTTGACGAGCCGGGTTCTGGCCGAGTCCCGCTTGGAGCACGCATCCCATGATGCATTCATCAACATGATCCTTCGCGGCAGACGCGTCATCCAAGACTGCTTCGATCGCGAACGCACCGATTTGAGGCGACGCAACACGCGACAACGATCCAAAGAACTTCCCGATCGGGGTACGACGAGCGGCAACAATGACAGGCTGATTCGACATCAAAGACTCCTTCACAAGCCGGGTCGTGCCGGCATGAGTTCAAAACTGGTGGGCCAATATCCTAGGAACCCATGCCAACAATACCCAGTATCCGAATCCCCCCAGAAACCGAATACCGATCCCATATGACCACAAATCCCGCATACTCACCAACTTCCCGCAAGCGCGGAATGTTCCACAGCAAATCGTGGCTCTGGATCGAATGGGCGGGGTTGTACGTGCTCACGCCGCCGTTGATCGCCGCGCTGTCCCAGCCGCGGCTGGCTGACGAGCTGCTGGATCGGATCGGACTCGACTCGCTGAGCTTCGAGACCGGACTCCCATCGGGGTTGTTCATCTTTCCGGTTCTGCTGGTGACCTTTCTGACCATGCTGATCTACCTCAGGCTCGACCCCACCTTCGATAACGCTCGGCTCTGGAAGCTTGCGGACCTCAGGTCAGCGCTCCCAAGGATCCTGATCACCTTTGTGATCACTGCTCCAATCATTCTCTTTGCGAGTTGGTACCTAGCGCATCACACGCCGTACCTTCCGGAGTCGGGTTTCCTTCGACTGCCGCGTGAGCTTCCGATCCTGATGCTGATGATCTCCATGCTGTATCCCTGGGTCAGCGCGTATCCGCAGGAAGTCACGCATCGCGCGTTCTTCTTCCACCGCTACGCACCGATCCTCGGCAGCGGTCGCACGATCCTCATCCTCAATATCCTCTGCTTCGTGTGGCTCCACGCGCCGATGTGGAATCCGATCGCGCTGATCATGACGCTCCCGGCTGGGATTATTTTCGCGCTGACTTACCTACGCACGAAATCCACGCTCGCCGCGGGATTCGAGCACGCGATCTATGGCATTTGGGCGTTTGCGAGTGGACTCGGGTACTTCGTATTTACCGGAAGTGCTGGGTCGGTTTAATTTTCGACAGTGAATAAAGCTCACAGTCTCTGTGTTGTCCTGCAGAATCAACCACATGAAAGGACAACAACATGAATTCGCAGAAACACACGACACTCACTCTCGCACTCGCTGCGGCATTCTTCGGAATGCCTGTATTTACCGCCCAAAGCTTTGGACAATCCACACAAGCAGTATCCTCTGTCGCTGCTGAACCGATCCGCAATATCGAAGAATGGGACATTTCCAAATCAAATCTCGCGATCGATGGATACGACCCTGTCGCCTACTTCCCTGAAGGCGGATCGAAAGCAAAGAAAGGCAAGAAATCCATCAGCACAACATATGAAGGGGTCACTTACCGATTCGCAACAGAAGAGAACCGGGATGTGTTCCTCGCGAATCCCGCGAAGTTTGAGCCTGCATACGGCGGGTGGTGCGCTTGGGCAATGAGCAAAGGGAGCAAAACTGAGATCGATCCAAAGTCGTTCATCGTCAAGGATGATCGGCTCTACCTTTTCTATAAAGGGATCTTCGGAAACACCAAGAAAGACTGGCTCGATGGCGATCACGGCCAACTCGAGAGCAGCGCGGACGATGAGTGGAAAGCAATCTCAGGCGAATCACCACGATTTGGCAAACCCGCTGATCAGTGACTCGGCATCTCGTAGATCGCTCCGTTATCCAGATCCGTCTCGCCAGTCACGCACGATACGACCTTCGCCGCGACTTGAGCAGGGGTGAGCGTGGCGCTGCTCGGGAGTGCGGACTCAGGGAGGAACGAGCGGAGCATCTGCGTCTCGATCGCGCCTGGACAGATTGAGTATCCGCGGACACCTTTGTTGCCGTATTCGTTCGCGACGGCTTTGGCGAGCACACCGACCGAACCCTTGGCGCAGCCGTAGATCCCCAGTCCCGCGAAAGGATCGATCTGCGCCATTGAAGACACATTGACGATGACCCCATCGCCGCGTTTGGCCATGTCTCCGACGACGCGCCGTGCAAGATCGACCGGACCGATCGCGTTGACGGCGAACATCGCGTCCAGTTCCTCCTCCTCGATCCGCGCCATCTTGTTGAAAATCGCGAGCCCCGCGTTGTTGACGAGCGCATCGACGCGTCCGAACATCTCGACCGATTCGTCAACAACGCGTGCACGATCCGCCGCGATCCCGATGTCCGCTGGGATCGCGACCCACTGGGTTCCGAGCGAGCATCCCACGCGATCAAGTTTCTCTTTGGTGCGTCCTACGAGGACCAATCGGTAGCCGCGTTCGCTGAGTTGATGGGCGATCTGCTCCCCCACTCCTGATCCGGCGCCGGTGACGATCGCGACCATTCCATCCTCGTTTCCTGTCATTTCAAACCTTTCAGTTTTGGTTCTTTGTGAGCGTATTGATCTATTCGTGCTGCGAGCACGATCCGATGCTCCTACCCTACGCCATGTTCCCAGAAATCGAACGCACGCTTGTGACCAAAGATCAGATCGCCACTCGTATTAAGGAGATGGCTGATGAAATCGTACGCGATCTCGAAGAAGACCTCGCGAAAGACGGTGACTCTCGGCTTGACGAAGACCGCGTCATCATCATCCCGATCATGACCGGCGCGATGATCTTCGTCGCGGATCTGATCCGACAGCTTCCGGTCAAGCTCTCGCTCGGACTCACCTCTGTCCGATCCTATCCCGGCGCATCGATCTCATCGAAAGGCGCGCATCTGGAGTCCGATCTCCCCGACAACCTCGAAGGCAAGCATGTCATTGTCCTCGATGACATCCTCGACTCGGGACAAACCCTCGCGCTCGTCAAAGCGATCATCCTCAAACAAAAACCAGCATCACTCCGACTCGGAGTCATGCTTGATAAACAGACGACTCGCACGATTGATGTCAAGGTAGACTACACCGGGTTCGAGATCCCCGATGAGTTCGTCGTCGGATACGGACTCGACTACGACGGCTACTACCGCAACCACCCCGAGATCGTGATCCTCAATCAGGATGCGATCCCAAAGCGTTGAGCTTTGACGATAGAAAAAACGCCCTCAGAATCGGGCGTGTATGTACTCGAAATCTTCAACCAATATCAACGGCGTCTACGAGTAGTCAACATCCCCATCACACCGATTGCAGTCAGCGCATTTGGTGAAGGCACAATCTGGACCGAAGCTGATCCAAAGTTGATGTCTGACGCTTGAAGTTCTGTATATGTCCCAGGAAGACCACCATCGTCATCATTGAGCTCATCAAAGACCTGCATCACAAAGTCTGTTTCCGGATCCACAACTGCAAAGTGAGCACTCCCAAGGAATCCAGTTGAATACTCGAGATCGGAA
>WUAJ01000168.1 GCA_009827215.1 Phycisphaeraceae bacterium | reverse complement strand
GCGTGATCTGCGCGAGATCGCTGTCAAGAACAAGGTATTCCGTTCGTGCATCGGGATGGGGTATGTCGGGACCGTCACTCCCGGCGTGATTCTCCGCAATGTGTTCGAGAATCCGCAGTGGTACACGCAGTACACGCCGTACCAACCAGAGACGGCACAGGGTCGGCTCGAAGCGCTGCTCAACTTCCAGACGATGGTCTGCGACCTGACGGGACTCCCACTCGCCAACTCATCGATGCTCGACGAGGGGACAAGCGCCGGAGAAGCGATGTCGATGTGCGTCTCGATCCTGCGTGACAAGCGCAAGGTGTTCTATGTCGCGGATGATTGTCATCCGCAAACAATCGCCGTCGTTCAAACACGCGCCAAGTCGATCGGTGTGGAGGTCGTGGTGGGGGATGTCGAATCCTTCGACATGAGCAATCCTGACGCGGCGGGTGTGCTCGTCTCGTACCCAACCACCGATGGTCGAGTCGAGTGCTACGAGAAGCTCACCAACGAAGCGCATGCGAACGGCATGATGGTCGTCGCAGCCGCGGATCTGCTGGCGCTCACGCTGCTCAAACCTCCCGGAGAGTGGGGCGAGAAGGGCGCGGACATCGTCGTCGGCTCCGCTCAACGCTTCGGGGTCCCGATGGGATTCGGCGGACCCCACGCGGGATACATGGCGACGCGCGAAGAGCATGTCCGCAAAATGCCAGGCCGATTGGTCGGGATGTCAATCGACTCGCACGGCAAACCCGCACTGCGCCTCGCGGTCCAGACGCGCGAGCAGCACATCAAGCGCGATCGCGCGACAAGCAACATCTGCACGGCTCAGGTGCTCCTCGCGGTCATCGCGTCCATGTACGCCGTCTACCACGGCCCCAACGGACTCAAAGCAATCGCACAGCGCATCCGACACCTCACTCAAACCCTGCGCGCCGGACTGCTCGAGCTCGGACACGAGATCGACGAAGACTTGGTCTTCGATACGCTCCGCGTCAAGGTCAACGGAGATCCGAACGCGGTCCTCAAAGCCGCTCGCGATCTGCGGATCAACCTCCGCGACTTCGGTGACGGTACGCTTGGCATCACGATGGACGAAACAGGTGATGAAACCCTCGTCATGGACCTGCTCGCGAGCTTTGGATGCGACGGTTCGTGCAACTTCGATGCGCTGAGCGAGCAAGCATGGATGGAGATCCCGGAAGTCTTCGAGCGCACCAGCGCGTTCATGACCCACGAGGTGTTCAACACGCACCGCTCAGAAACCGAGATGCTCCGCTACATCTCCGAGCTCCAATCGCGTGAGCTCTCGCTGGCGCACTCGATGATCCCGCTCGGATCGTGCACGATGAAACTCAACGCGACGAGCGAGATGATCCCCGTTTCATGGCGTGAGTTCGCGCACATGCACCCATTCGCGCCTGCGGATCAGTGCGAGGGGTACTTTGAGTTGTTTAAGCAGCTCGAAGCATGGCTCGCGGAGATCACAGGATTTGAAGCCGTGTCGCTGATGCCCAACGCGGGATCGCAAGGCGAGTACGCGGGATTGCTGGCGATCAGCGCATACCACGAGAGCCGAAACGACACGCAGCGCAATGTCTGTCTGATCCCAACCTCAGCCCACGGCACCAACCCCGCATCCGCGGTCGTCGCGGGGATGAAGGTCGTCGGGGTTAAGGTCGATGAATCGGGAACGATCGTGTTCGAGGACCTCGTCGCACAAGCGGAGAAGCACAAGGACACACTCGCGGCGGCGATGATCACCTACCCATCGACCTGCGGCGTGTTCGACGACTCGATCCGCGAGATGATTCAGGTTGTCCACGACAATGGCGGACTCGTCTACCTCGATGGCGCAAACATGAACGCGCAGGTCGGACTCTGCCGACCAGGTGACTACGGCGCCGATGTTTGTCACCTCAATCTGCACAAAACCTTCTGCATCCCGCACGGCGGTGGAGGTCCCGGCATGGGACCGATCGGGGTCAACGACAAGCTCAAGCCGTTCCTTCCGGGACACCCTGTTCGGAACCCAAGCACAGGCGGCTCGGTCGGCGCGGTCAGCGCTGCTCCGGAAGGGTCCGCGAGCATCCTCCCGATCTCGTGGGTCTACATCGCACTAATGGGCAAGCGTGGTTTGACGCAAGCCTCCAAAGTATCGATCCTCAACGCGAACTACATGGCCGAGCGTCTCAAGGATCACTACGACATCCTGTTCCGTGGATCACGCGGACGCGTCGCACACGAGTTCGTGATGGACTGCCGAGCGTTCAAGAAATCTGCCGGGATCGAGATCGACGACATCGCGAAGCGCTTGATCGACTTCGGATTCCACGCACCCACGATGAGCTGGCCCGTCCCCGGAACGCTCATGGTCGAGCCGACGGAGTCCGAATCCAAAGCGGAACTCGACCGCTTCTGCGACGCGCTCATCACGATCCGCAACGAGATCCGCGATATCGAAGACGGCAGGATGCCCAAGGACGACAATCCGCTTAAGGGGGCGCCGCACTCGATCGCCGCGATCGGAGCGGACGAATGGACGCATCCATACTCCCGCGATGTCGCGGCGTACCCCGCCGAGCACCTGCGACGATTCAAGTTCTGGTCACCTGTGGGACGCGTGGACAACCCCTACGGCGACCGCAACCTCGTGTGTTCGTGTCCAAGTGTCGATGAAGTCTGCGACATCTAAACAAGTCAGCGCGTGATTCAGTTCGGTTTGACGAAGGTGCCGCGTTCGCGGTCCTTGGTCGGTCCAGGGAAGCTCAGCGCTTTCGAGTGGGCAACCACGTACACGCCCGGCTCAAGAATCGTTGCCGCGAAGATCGCCTCGTTGAGGTTCTGGAGCGCATCGGATCGTTTCATCTCAAACGGCCGCATCGCGCCGGTGAGGATGACCGGGACCGCGAGCTGCTGGTTGGGGTCGGCGTTCTTGACGAGCGAGTTGTAGAGCCATTCACCGGTTTCGCACAAAGTGTCGGTGCCGTGGAGGATGATGACCCCCTTGCAGCCGTTGGGGTCGGTCAACGGATCGTCGGTCGCCGGACCGATGACCAGCTTCACGGCATCCAAGATCCGCGTCCGATCCGCGTCGGTGAGTTCCAGCGAGTCCTTCTGCATGAGCTGGAGGGTGTTGACCTGGGTGTCCTCGAGTCGGAGGAGCCGGAGCATCTCCTGGACGATGGATGAGCGGTTTGTGAGGGTTCCCGCGTGTTCATCGTAGGTTTTCTCGATGGTTCCACCGGTTGAGATAAGCGTGATCTGGCGCATAGGCATAAGGTTATGCCTGTGATCACCCGATGATTGGGGTTGATGCAACGCAGTCCTGATTGAAGGTCAGTGATAACCCGTTTGTTTGGTGTATGGAGGTCTTGGATGCCGGTTGTGAGTACAAAGGATGCGTATGAGCAGGCGCGTGCGCAGTACGACTCCGGGCAATACCGCGCGGCTTACCGGACCACCAGTCAGCTCTACAACCGCAATCCGCACTTCCCGCCGATCGTCGCGCTCCATGTGAGCGTGCTGCTCCGCTTGCAGAAACCTGATGAGGGGACGCGGATCGCACGCAGAGCGCTGCGCCACATCACGCACAAACCCCACAGAGTCGCGGTGCTCAACACCCTCAGCGAGGGGCTCACGCAGACAGGGAATCTGGATGACGCGATCGAGTTGATGCGTGACGAGATCATTCGACAACCCAATGAGCCGTCACTGATTTCGGGGTTGGGGCACGTGCTGCTGCTTGGGGATCAGAAGGACGAAGCGATCAAGCTCGTCGAGGAAGCGAAAGAGCGAGGGATGATGACACTTTCAATCGCTTCTGTCTTTGGACGAGCCGTATTGCGGAGTGATCGTCTTGAAGAGGGGATCGAGCTGATCGAAGGGCTTGTGAAAGAACTAGAGTCACCAGATGTCCCATATGCGAACAAGGCATTCAATGCACTCGGACATCTTTATGATCGTGCGAAACGCTATGACGAGGCAATAGTTGCTTTCACCAAAGCCAACAACGCTGTGCCCGCAATCTACTCCGAAGGGCGAATCGCGGCGCAGGTAAAGTGTCTCAAGGAGGCTTGGACAGCGGATCGTTTTGAAGGCGTCGAGCGCCCCGATCCGGGGGTGCCTCGTCCTGTGTTCATTCTGGGCATGCCCCGATCTGGGACAACGCTCACTGAGCAGATTCTTGATGCGCATCCAAAGGGTTTTGGAGCTGGGGAACTGGGTCTGATCTCAGAGCTCTTCAGGGAAGTAGCCCCCAATCCTGAGAATCCTTACAAAACAGGCCCAGATGAGTATGACCCAAAGCAGATCGCGCAGCTCGCAAAGATCTATCGCCGCGAGACAATCGCAATGGCGGACAACCCATCGGTTGAGATCATCGTGGACAAAGCACCGATGAACTTCTGGTACATGGGCATGATTGCACTAGCCTTCCCAGATGCGAAAATCATTCACTGCAAGCGTGAAGCACGTGATAACTGCCTCTCATGTTTCTTCCAAGCACTCAACCCAGGGCATTCCTACAGTTTCGATCTCAAGAACTGCGGCCTGTTTTATCGCCACTACCACGAAGTGACTGAGCACTACACCCAAGTCCTCAGGGATCCAAGAGTGGGCGTCCCGGTCTTCGATAACCAGTACGAAGACACAGTCGCGGATCAAGAGGCAAAAACCAGAGCGTTGCTCGACTTTGTTGATCTTGAGTTTGATGAAGCATGTATGAACTTCCATCAGTCAGGACGCGTCGCGCTCACGCTAAGCAACGATCAGGTCCGCCAACCAATTTACAAGTCATCCACCAAACGCTACGAACGCTATGCTGGTCATATTAACCCGCTCCTCGAAGGGCTCGGGGACCTGATTTGCGAGACCGCGAACGATTAACCAGAAGCTGCTCAGCCAGCACATTCATACGACAGCGAGATCAAACACATGCAACCCAATCCCGCACAAGCACAGCAACAACCCACTCCGAAGGATTTCTTCGAACAAGCAAAGAAACTCCTCGCAGTGGGTGATGTGTTTGAAGCATCAAAGCGTGCTGGAAAGCTCAAAGCACACTTCCCAGAAGAACCGCCAATCCTCGCGATCCACGGATTTACCCTCGCGAAGCTCGGCTTGCACGAACCAGCGATCTCAGATATGCGTGCATCCTCTCATCTCACCCTCCAATCACTCGAAGACGAGGATGAAGCAGAGAACCCAGCGCGTCCTCGAATCGTGGATCAATACATCAGGCTCCAATCAGAGATCGGTCGCTCGCTCAGCGCACTCGGAGAGCACGAGGATGCGATCGAAGAAATCCAACTCGCGATCAATATGGATCCCGATCGAGGTGATGCAGATCGGAAGAGCA
>WUAJ01000167.1 GCA_009827215.1 Phycisphaeraceae bacterium | reverse complement strand
TCCTTGATGGTGTGACGACCAATCCGTCGCTGATCGCAAAGGAAGGGATCGACTACGGCAAGCGCCTTGAGGAAATTTGTGAAGTTGTATCTGGACCAGTCTCTGCGGAAGTGATTGCCGTTGAATACGACGAGATGGTGACTGAAGGCAAGATGCGAGCGGGCATTGCGGACAACATTGTGGTCAAGCTTCCGGTGACAGTTGATGGTCTCAAGGCATGCAAAGCGCTGAGTGACGAAGGCATCCGGACCAATATGACGCTCTGTTTCCAGTCGATGCAAGCGATGATGGTTGCGAAGGCTGGTGCGTATCTGATCTCGCCATTCATTGGTCGGCTCGATGACATCTCCCAAGACGGGACTGAGCTGATCTCACAGATCCGCACGATCTACGACAACTACGGCTTTGACACCAAGATCCTCGCGGCTTCGATTCGTCACCCCAAGCACATGCTCGAGTGTGCATTGATTGGTGCGGATGTGGCGACGGTGCCGCTGAAGGTGATCAAGCAGCTCATGCAGCATCCGCTTACGGACAATGGGTTGAAGAAGTTCTTAGAGGACTACAACAAAGCTTTTGCTTAAACCTATTCAATCGCCTTACTCGCTGACCTCGAACAGGAATTCGATTTCTACGGGCACATTGCGCGGGAGTGATGCCACGCCCACGGCGGCGCGGGCGTGTTGACCAATTTCTTGACCAAAGATTTCGACGAGGAGGTCGGAGCAGCCGTTGGCGATTTGGGGTTGGGCCCCGAAGTCTTGTGCGGCGGCGACGAAGACTCCTACTTTGACCACCTTGGTGACTTTATCAATACTCCCGATAGCGTCGGTGAGGGCGGCGAGTGCGTTGAGTGTGCACTGACGAGCGCAGGCAACGGCAGTCTTTTCATCAACATCGGTGGGTACTACTCCGGTAGCGAGAAGCTCGCCATTGCTGATGGGGATCTGTCCTGAGATGTGGATAAGAGATCCGGTATGGCGGGTGGGTACATAGGAGGCGAGGGGCTTTGTAGCTTGGGGTAGGGTAATGTTGAGATCTCTAAGGCGTTGGGAATTGGACATTTGAGTATAAATCTCTTGGATTGGCCCATTTGGCTGTCAAAATGGGGGTTTCTGGGGGGTGGATGTTTGGGGGTTATGGAACCTGTTTGGCTTGTCTGGCGTATGGTATTCCCGTACAGTTGTACTGGCGAATGTGATTCGGCAAAGACGCATATCGCACTCTTTTGGGCAGTAGCCCGTTCATGATTCCAGCCGAATCGCACGAAGCCGACATTTCGGCCCCTGTGTCCACCGGGCGAGTTGCGTGGACGCTCGTGCGTTTCGGTCGTGTGACCGATCCGCTCCACAAACTTGCTGATTAAGCATGAATGTTTGTTCAGCGATGTCTGGATATCCCAGACAGAAATGGAGTCATGTCATGAAGAACATGAACAAGAGAAGTGCGTTTACGCTCATCGAGCTTCTGGTGGTCATCGCGATCATCGCGTTGCTCATCGGTATCCTGCTGCCGGCGCTTGGTAAGGCTCGCGCTCGTGCAAACCAGCTCAAGGACAGCACCCAGGTGCGTTCGTTGCTGCAGGGTCTGGTGGTCTTCGCTGGTAACAACCGCGATAACTACCCACTGCCGAGCCGCGTAGACAAGAACGACAAGACCATCGCGGTCGGGACAGGCAACATCATGACCTCCCGCGAGAAGGACACCACTGGCAACATCTTCTCGATCTTGATTGCACAGGGTATTGTCGAAACCGAACTCTGCATCAGTGCAGTTGAAACAGGTCAGTACGAGCAGTTCACTGACTACCAGAGTGACTCCCCAATCGGTGGTGTTGGCGGTGGTCAAGACGAGCAGACTGAAGCGCTGTTTGACCCGAACTTCCGCGCAACCCCGCTCGACCAGTTCTGGGAAGACGGCGAGCAGACTCAGAGCCCACCAGATGGTCTTGAGAAATACGAAGGTCTCGGCAACTTCAGCTACGCTCACATCCCACCATTCGTGCAGCGTCGTGCTCAGTGGCAGAACACCTTCCAAGCACTCGAGCCAGCACTGGCAAACCGTGGTCCCGTCTACACCCTCGATGATCCTGAAGAAGGCGCTTGGGAACTCCTTGAAGCTGCAGATGAAGGCACCGCAAATGGAAGCAACCCACAGGGTCGCAGCTCGGTGACTCTTGCAATGAACGGCTCACGCACAGAATGGGCAGGTAATGTTGGCTTCAACGACGCTCACGTCGAGTTCTACAATCGTCCAGACCCAGAATCGGTCATCTGGTCGTACTCGAACCTCGAAGACATCAACCAGAATCAGCCTGACAACATCTTCATGAACGAAGATGACCAGGATCGTGAAGTGTTGAATGCTCCAGACGAGCAGGTCCAGCTCAGCGGCGAAGACAGCAACCGCAACGCGTACCTGACTCAGTACTACGAGGTCGACATCGATGATGATGGCGAAACCTCAATCAGCCCTTACTACGATTGATCTTTCTCATCCTGTCAGTGTCATTCACTGACGGCTGATCTGTATACTGAACCCGCAGCCTTTTCGGCTGCGGGTTTTTTCATTGGAAGGCACTTTTTCTATGACATCGGCAATCGAGCAAGAACTCAGAAAGTCCGTGCATGGTCATGTGTCCTTTGAGGATCACACACGAGGGCTTTACAGCACCGATGCGTCGATCTATCAGGTCATGCCTATCGGGGTGGTTGTGCCTGATTCGCTTGCTGATGCGGCTCGGGCTATTGGCGTGTGTGGCGCGAAAGGTGTAGGCATTCTCCCTCGTGGAGGGGGCACAAGTTTGGCAGGGCAGTGTGTCAACGAAGCCGTGGTTGTGGATATTTCTGGGAACTGTGGACGCATCTTGGATCTGGATGTAGCCGCGCAAAGTTGTCGAGTTGAAGCTGGGATCACAATAGACGATCTGAATGATGCTATTCGTGCACAAGGACTGTTTTTTGCGCCTGATCCATCGACAGCCCGACAGGCAACGATTGGTGGTTGTATTGGGAACAACGCTGCTGGGGTCCATTCGATTCTTTATGGCCGAATATCGGAGAATGTTGATTCTGTCCGAGCGTGTCTTTGGGATGGGTACATTGCTGAGTTCGGGACAGGGACTGCTACAAAGGATTCACGGGTGATGGAGATCACGCGCGGTGTGACTGAAGTGATTCGCGAGAATCGAAGCTTAATCCGTGAGCGTTACCCCAAGACCTTCAGAAGGAGCACTGGATATCAACTCGATGTGATCCTTCAGCAGCTTGAAGCTTGCGACTGGGATCCAGCGGGCGTGAATCTGAAAGATCTACTGTGTGGGAGCGAGGGAACCCTCGCGATGACGCTGGAAGCGACGCTCAAACTTCATCCGATCCCAAGAGCGAAGGGGCTCGGGGTTATTGCGTTTGGTTCTGTAGAAGAGGCGATTGGTTCTGTCCAAGATTTATTAGAACTGTGTCCGGCGGGGATTGAGTTGCTCGATGATCTGATCTTGGATCTCGCACGCGAGAATCGCGAGCAGTCTCGTTATGTTGAGTTGCTTCCCAAGCTGAGTTCAGGACAGACACGGGCGGTTTTGTATGTGGAGTTCTTCGGCGAGTCGGTGGATGCTGTGCGTGCTCAGCTCGAACGCGTGCGCGATGTGACATCGGCAGGTGCTGTCGAGTTGATCACGGACAATGAGGCAATGCTGCAAGCATGGAAGCTTCGCAAAGCTGGCGAGCCACTCTTGCATGGGATCAAGGGTGAACGCAAGCCGTTGGGATTCATTGAGGATTGTGCGATTCCGGTCGATCGGCTCGAGGAGTTCGTCTCGCGTCTGAGGAGTATCGTCGAGCGCGAGGGCACGGTTGCTTCGTATTACGCTCATGCATCAGTAGGGGTGCTGCATGTTCGTCCACTCTTGAATCTACGGGATCCGACCGATGAGGAGGCGATGCATCGGATCGCATCTGATTGTGCTGATCTTGCCAAAGAGTTGGGCGGAGTAGCATCGGGTGAGCATGGAGATGGTCGTGCTCGTGGACCTTTCCTAGAACGATTCATGGGGAGAGAGTTGATGGAGGCTCATCGTTCTATCAAGCGACTCTTTGATCCTCACGGCGTGATGAATCCCGGGAACATTGTCATTCCAGGTCCAGTCGAATCCATTTCTCAGCATACTCGGATTCGACCTCAAAGCACCGTCCTGACTATCCACGGCAAGGGTGTCGATCGCGGAACTGGGTATCGATTCGATCGTGAGGGTGGTTTGGGTCACGCTGTTGAGATGTGTAATGGCGCGGGTGTGTGCCGAAAGAAGATGGCGGGAACGATGTGTCCTTCGTATCAGGGCTCTTTAGACGAACGGCATTCGACTCGTGGTCGAGGAAATGCGCTGCGGTTTGCGATTACCGGCCAGAGTAAGTTCGGGTCAGTGGGCGGAGAAGCTCACTGGAACGATCCTGAGACCAAAGAGACGCTTGACCTGTGTTTGAGTTGTAAAGCGTGCAAGACGGAGTGTCCAAGCGGGGTTGATATCGCGAAACTCAAGAGCGAATATCTTTGGCAGGGGTATCAAATGGATGGTGTCCCATTGAGGGTCCAGATTCTCTCAAGGGTGCACAGGCTAAATAAACTGGGTTCTTTATTGCCTGGCTTGAGCAATGCGATTGCGTGTTTCCCTCCAGTTCGTTCGGTGATGAATCTTGCGATGGGGTTCCATCCTAATCGTTCTCTTCCGAGGTTTGAGAAACCTATCCGTGACCATGAGTTCCCTGAGAGTGATCGGCCAAAGGTGTTGCTGATCTCCGATTCGATGACTACTCATACAGAGCCGAGGATTGTGGGCGCTGCCCATCGGGTGCTTGAGGCTTTTGGGTATAGCGTTGGTGTATTAACCACAACAGATTTAGGTCGTTCAGCAATTTCACAGGGTGATCTCGGCTTCGCAAAGCGTGATGGGATGCGATCGCTCGATCGGATTCTTTCGGTTCTCCATGCGAACACGCTTGAAGGAGTGCTTTTCTTCGAGCCTTCGTCGATGTCGGTGGTGACGGACGAATGGGAAGAATTGCTGGATGAATCTCGCAACGGTGAAGTCGCACGGCTGATCGCTCAATCATCTCTTGTAGAAGATTTCATCGCTCGTCAATGGGAGACACATCCAGTCAAACCTTCAGTTCATTCACATGGTCAGCGAATCATTGTTCACACGCATTGTCATCAGAAGTCGCTCTGGGGTAGTGAGACGACTATGGATATGTTTAGACATATGGGTGCGGATGCGGAACTGATTGATGCGGGTTGCTGTGGTATGGCTGGTTCTTTTGGCTTTATGGATAGCAAGTATGATCTGTCGATGACCATCGCCGAACAGCGATTGATACCAGCGATTCGGGAAGATCGGAAGAGG
>WUAJ01000166.1 GCA_009827215.1 Phycisphaeraceae bacterium | reverse complement strand
CTGTCACGACAAGACCAGAATGCTCCGGTCAATATCACATACTACATGAATCGATTGCAAGGTCTGCAAACTGAAAAAAACTACTTCGTCTCTCTAAACTCCAAGGAGCACATCGACCCACAAAAAGTCATCTATGCTGTGGACTACACGCACCCGGCGTATACCTCAGAATCGATCAATTCGCAGCGACAACTGCGTTCGATCAATGGAGCACGCAACACTTGGTATTGTGGCGCCTACATGCGATACGGCTTTCACGAGGATGCCGTCGTCTCCGCTGTGGATGTCGCAAGTCATTTCGGGATCACGATATGAATTCACGGATATACCAAGGGATGACTTCTCACTGTCGATTCGCGCCTCGTAGGCACGCATTCCGATATCGTATGTTCTGGTTCGCGATTGATCTTGATGAGCTCCCTCTCCTCGATAAGACGATCCGATTCTTTCGGCATAATCATGCGGCTCTCGTTTCGATCCATGATCGCGATTATGGTGGGAAGAGTGATGGAGACATACAGCAGCGAATTAGGAAGCATTTAGAGGACGTCGGAATAGATGAGCCGGTTGAACGAATTGAACTCATAACAATTCCACGAGTTGCCGGCTATGTATTCAATCCTGTGAGCTTCTTCCTCTGTATTTCAGCGACTGGTCAGATCAGGAATCTCGTAGCAGAAGTGAGAAACACATTCGGTGAGATACACCACTATGTCGGAACTCTAGAACCATCAGATTCAGGAGATCCGGATTTACTGGAATGCCGAATCCCCAAAGAGTTTTATGTCTCTCCGTTCTTCCGTGTGAATGGTGAGTATCACATTCGAATCAAGAGCACGGAGAACCGTCTCCGAATCAGCGTCGATTTACACGATGATACTGGACATGTCTTCTCTGCCTCCATGGACGGCGAGAGTCGGGAAATGACTTCGCGAAATCTTCTGCAAACCATCTGTCGAATGCCATTTTTTGCATTGACCATCATGACAAAGATTCATTGGCAAGCAATCCGGCTGTACTTTGCTCGTGGACTGCGCATGTTCGAAAAACCTACGCCAACGCATCCATCAACTACACCGAGTTCTAATCCGCAGTGGTGGATGCGACTCCGAACTGCTTGTGTACAGAAGGCCGTTCGATCCCGTTCATCTGTAAGTCTGAATCCTGAGGTTGGTATTCCTACGGAGAAATCAGAATGACCCCAGAAACCCTTACGCACACCCCTCCTGAATCGAATGTAGTGGCCACTCATTCCCCATCAGAGATTCAGCCAGTCTTTGATGATGCAACTCGCAAAAGGATTGATCGAGGCGGAATCTATGCTCTAGGAAGAACATACGAGGAGGGTTTGTGGTCAACTGAGCATCTTGATGAATATCTCACGATGGTGTTCAAATCGCCAGCTACTCGACTCTCCCTGTTCGCATGGTCACGCCTTTTCCTAGCCGCGATGGACAAACGGATCATCAATCGCCAATCCGGTCGTGGCGCGTTCAACATCGGAGAAAAGCACTACAACCTTGGCAACGATCTCTTCCGCAACATGCTTGACTCAAGTATGTCCTACACAAGCGGCTATTGGGCATCAGCGAGTTCTCTGGATCAGGCACAAGAAGCCAAGCTTGATCTAATTTGCAGAAAACTGGATCTACAGCCGGGACAGCATGTGCTCGATATTGGCTGTGGGTGGGGGAACTTCGCAGAATATGCGGCTCGAAAGTACGGTGCGAGAGTAACCGGCGTGACCGTATCCAGTGAGCAAGCCCAGTTTGCGAACCAACGCTGTGAAGGTCTTCCTGTCGAGATTCGATTGCAAGACTACCGTGAGCTTCATGAGCAGTTTGACCATGTCGTGTCAATTGAAATGATCGAAGCGGTAGGTCGTAAAAACCTTCCGGCATACTACCGGGTTGTTGACCGGTGCCTCGATGAGGGGGGACTCTTTGTATTGCAAGTCATCTCCGGGAATACATTGACACGCATATCTGATCGGAATCTAGATCAGTACATCCTCTGGCTCGTGCGCCATATATTCCCTGATGGGTATCTTCCCAGGGTTGACGAGTTGATCCCGCCAAGTGACACGAAACTACGCGTGGAAGATTGGCATCGATACCATGACGATTACGATCGCACACTCATTGCTTGGGCATCCAAGTTCAATGATAACTGGGAGCAGATCAAAGGGGAGTATGACGAACGATTCCATCGCCGATGGAACTTCTATCTGCTTGGTTGTGCGGCGTTATTCCGCGCACAATTAATCGATGTCGGACAAGTTGTCTATACCAAGGGGCGAGCAAAGAGCCGTCACTATCCAGTACGATAGAAGACTCAAGTGAAATCATGGTCTCATGTTGTAGCCCGTAGATTGTTTAAAAATGGAGGTCGCCAATGAGTCGTGCCATCATCGTTCTTGTCATCGGATTCTTCATAATGGCTGCAGGGATCACCTATGCACTGATCTGGGGGGACTTCTTTGTGGAGTTGAAGATCATGCAAGGGCTTCCTTGGTTTCACCTCTCGATGCTCGATCTCTATGTAGGATTTCTACTGTTCGGAGGATGGATTCTTTTCCGAGAGAAATCAATGGGGATCGCATTGGTCTGGATTCTTCTTCTGCTATGTCTTGGGAATCTACTGGCCTGCTTGTACGCGGCGTTTGCACTTGCTCGGTCTCAGGGAAACTGGCAGAGATTCTGGATGGGTGATCGCTTTGGGCAAAGCGGCATGCATGCTCCAAATTGATCCATCTAGTGGTGAATAAGAGAGCTTCAATCGGATCCATCTCAGTCAAGCGAAGTTTGGTGGTACAATTTGTTGGTTCATTAGGATACCAGGGCTGTCTGATTCTCAGTGTCCACTGAATCAACAGATCGTGAATGTCAGGTACAATCCAGAGAGTAGATGGTGTAGCGATTCAAATATCATGCAAATCAAATCGTATTTTTTAGCTGGCCAATAGGAGTTTCAAGAATCTATGTTTTCCATCTCAGTGTCAATCTGTTCGATCAGGGGATCGCTCTCGCCAATTGCCGAGGTAAAGCGGTCCCTTGCAGATTGATATGTTTGGAGCACTTGTTCCTTTGAGATGCCCTCAGTTTTGTTTTCTATGCGGGCCAGCAACCAGTGCCAATAGGCAATGCTGAGTTTCGATTCGTTCGCGTCATCCGTTCGGCGCTCAACTTCTTCTCGGAGTAGACGAGCCCCCTCTGCAGAAACGAGGGTTGAATAGGTCCAATCTTTCCATCCTACACGATCGCCCATCTGAGCAATTGCCCAGAACATAGCAGGATCAACATCATGTCCTCGTAATCTCATGTCAAGGATGCTATCAAGTATGACGCGTTGCGAATAGCCATTTGCTAGTTTGAGTAACTCTACCTGGTTTGCCGATTCTGATAATCGCGAGTGGAGCATGTCTCTTTCATGATTCCCAAACCCAATTTGTTTATGCTGATTCAAAATGAGCCAGCTCACGCATGCGATCAGCAATAGGAGCAAGATGCTTTGGATTGGATTCCGAATAAATGCAAGTACTATTCGTCTTGTAGCACTTTGGTGTACGCAACTGAGTGGCCGGTGTTGTAGGTATGCTCGAAGATCGTGAGCGAGTTGATCCGCCGATTGATATCGATCAGTTGGCAACGGTTCAATGCATTTGCGTGCAACTGACCAGAGTTGCTTGTCTCGTACGGCACCGTCTGTATCGATATGTTCATCTTCGGGTGAGCCCGGCAATGTTCCGCTTAACAAGTAGTACATCACAACACCCAGACCGAACACATCTACCAGAGTAGAGGCGCCTGAGCCCTTACGGAGTTCTGGCGCAAGGACTCGTGGAGTCCCAGCGGCGTTCCAGTCATCGAGGCCAGTAACAGAGATCCCGAAATCCATTATCACGGGACGATCCCCACAGATCATCACATTCCCAGGTTTCAAATCTCGATGCACAATCATCGATCGATGAATGGCGCTCACTCCTTCGCAGAGTTGCAGCATGAGCTTCGCAACTTCAGGTCCACGCATCGATCGGTCATATGCCCACTGATCCAGCCGGCGACCGTCAAGGAGTTCGTAAACGATGTATGATCGCTCAGTTTTCTGATCAAACCCCTCGTCATACACATGGACTACATTTGGATGATCAACACTGCGAGTGCGTACCCCCTCGAATGTTGGTTTTCGAGTAAACAACTTGATGGCTACATTGCTACGAGAAGATCCGCGGAACTTTCGGTCGATTGCTCGGAAGACCTCGCCTTGTCCCCCAATGCCGAGTCGTTCAATCAGTTCATAGCGGCCTTCTCCATCTTGTAAGCGAGGACCGAAATAACTATCGCGACCACCATTACTGAGCCGTCTATCACGCTCGTTATGAATGGCATCAAGTACTCGGATGTCATCAGCATAGTCAGGAAGTTCAAGAGCTATGGCACCAATCACAGCGCTGATGGCAACCGATGGATGTGCGGATGTAGTATGCTCAAGCCAGAGCATAATTGCGTTGATGACTTTCCGATCGTCTTCGTTTGTCCGATCTTTGAGAACTTCGGATAAAGCCTCGCCTCGAGAGATCCGCTCCAAATAATCTTCAGGGATCATTGCTGATACTCCAGTTTTCAATCGGAACTCCCACGACAAGAGTTTCAGCACCGGGCAGAGTGATTTCTTTCTGCACACATGAACGACACACAGCCCGTTTTGTAAAGGGGCTATATATTCAGCCCAAGACTATGTCAGTCTAACAGTATCGGTACATGTGTGCATCACTTTGAGCAAGAAACCATCATCCTCAAGCAAGTTCTAATCCCTCGGTGTCTGCTCTACTATGAAACAGTTTACGAGCGCGGAGTATCTCGTTTTGTGTACTGGGGAAAATACCACACATTAAAGGAACATCAAACACCCATCAATGACCGTGGCTCATTGAGAGGGCAGTAGGCTTTCCTATGTCTAACGTGATTGGCTCAAAGTTGCCTAGATTAATTGGTTTCTCACTCACATTCGCTGGAACTGACTGATTGAGATTATCAAGAGCCTGACTCGTTCTCGTCCATCCTAAAATCTTTGAAATGACTGGGTAGTCTGTACGTGGGTAAAATTGCTCAGTCTTTTATGGGTGGGTGATTCTTGAAAGGCACAAGTGAGTGATTTTTGTGAATCATCAGATTCGAAGATTCATAGTGCTCTAGTCCCAGAATATATGAAAGTGTAAAGAGATCAGCGAATACCAAAATTTCCATAAGACATTGTAAAAAAAGAGGTTATGTTAATCATTCTTTCGGCTACACATCAAAAGAAAGGATGAATCATGAACCGATTTCACTTTTTCGCGTTGACGGCATTCATTGTGCTTGCAGTTTGTTCGGGTCAGGCAATGTCTCAAATTAGCGCTCCACTCCCATGCGAGGCTCCGCCTCCGAATTCGAATGACCAGGTTGTT
>WUAJ01000165.1 GCA_009827215.1 Phycisphaeraceae bacterium | reverse complement strand
ACACAACTCCCCAAGATCCCGGAAGTCCAGGAGCACGCAGTCGACCTCGTCTTCGCCGATCCGCCATTCAACTGGAACCGCGACTACAACAAGCACGAGACCCCCAACACCAAATCCAATAAGGTCTGGGACGACAGCGCGATGTCCTCCGACGAGTACACCCAGTTCACCTACGACTGGATCGACCTCTGCGTGGACGCGCTCAAACCCACCGGCGCGATCTGGGTCAACATCCCCGACGACTGGGCCGCCGAGATCGTCGTGCATCTCAAGAAGCGCGAGCTCACCATGATCAACTGGTGCGTCTGGCACTACCGCTTCGGACAAAACACCAAGTCCCGCTTCATCAACTCCAAAGTCCACGCGCTCTACTTCGCCAAGGACCCCAACAACCGCACCTGGAACCCCGATCCGATCCTCGAGGAATCCGACCGGCGCGCCATCTACGCCGACGCGCGCACCGAATCCAAACGCGACGGGATGCCCGCCGGACTCCGCGTGCCGATGGACGTCTGGTACGGCCCATACTGGGGACGCATCCAAGGCAACAACAAAGAACGACGACCACAACACGACAACCAGCTCCCCGAAACCTACCTCCACCGCGTCATCGCCTCAACCTCGAATCCCGGCGACACGATCCTCGATCCGTTCCTGGGATCGGGAACCACCGCCGTGGTCGCGACCGCCATGAATCGACACTTCATCGGGACCGAATACTCCAAAGACAACGCCAAAACCGCGATGGAACGCGTCCAGATGGGACCCGTCCGCGAACTGGGGAGTGCACGAGGAATCTCCACTGCGATCGCTCCGAACCGAGCCCAAACACGCAAGAAGACCCCTCAAGCGTCCAAGACCACTTGAAATCACCCCAATTCACCCCAAAACCCATCCAAATTGCTTGAAACCATGCATTTGCGAGCCACCCTATAGACATGACGAGCCCCTCCCAACCAAAGACACAGCGCCGTCTCCGCGCATGTATCACGCTCCCGTCCCTCGGCCTGATCTTCCCCGCGATCATGCCGACCGCCGTGATGACCCATGACACGCTCGCATCGAACCCCAAATACGTCCTCTCGACCTCCCAAGTCGGCATCTCCGCCGAGTCCGTCACCGACGAGGGGTACCCACAACAACACAACCGCATGACCGGCGGGATCTGCGTCGCCGACTTCAACAGCGACACCTACCCCGACATCTTCATCCCCTCGCTCGGCATCAATCCCAACAAGCTCTACATCAACAACCAAGACGGCACCTTCACAGAACAAACCCAGCAGTGGGGACTCCTCGAGACCCACCTCGGGATGGGAACCGCCGCCGCGGATATCAACAACGACGGATACATGGACCTCTACGTCGTCTCCCTCGGCGCCCCAGGACTCGACGGCACCGCGCCCGGACTCTGCAAGATGTACCTCAACTCAGGTCCAGACGAGCAGGGCAACTTCTCCTTCACCGACATCGCAAAGACATCAGGCGTCAACGAAGTCATGAACATCCCCGCCGGGATGACCCCCGCGTTCGGAGACATCGATCTCGACGGCGACCTCGACCTCTTCGTCGCGACCTGGATGTTCGAAGGATCAGGCAACCGCCTCTTCGAAAACCAGTACATGCAAACTGGACAACCAACCTTCATCGACATCACCGACGCCTCGATGTCACCTCCTCAGCGCTTCGATGTCGTCCGTGGATTCACACCCCACATCGTCGACATCACCGGAGACCGGTACCCCGAGATCCTGCTGACAGCGGACTTCACCACCTCCGAACTCTTCGTCAACAACGGCGTCAACGAATCCGGACGCGCCACCTTCCGCACCACCACAAACAAATCAAACATCAACGCCGACCATAACGGCATGGGCGCCGCCGTCGCCGACTTCAACCGCGACGGACTCCTTGACTGGTACCAAACCAACATCTATGTCGCCTCCGAAAGCCGTGGCAACACCCTCTACATGTGCTCGCAGATCGACAACCTTGGTGATCCGATCTTCTTCGACCAAGCCGCAAACCGCGGTGTCCAAGACATCGCGTGGGGCTGGGGCGTCGTCGCCGGAGACTTCGACAACGACACCGATCAGGACCTTGTCGCAACCAACGGCTGGCCCGGATGGCCCAATTCTCCTACCAAGCTCTGGCTCAACGACGGAAACGCCTTCTTCTCCGACCTCTCCATCCTCTCAGGACTCCAGTTCAACATCAACGGACGCGGACTCGTCTCACTCGACCACGACAAAGACGGCGACCTCGACCTCATCTTCATCGACAACCAAGGACCGATCCGCTTCTACCGGAACGACCTCCCCATCGAAGACGGCTTCAACAACTACCTCCGCGTCAACCTCGACACCTCCACGCATCCATGCCTGGCGCCAAACGGATTCGGGACCAAGATCATCGCGACCGTCAACGGTCAAACACAACTCCACGCAACACATAACAACGCGTCGTACTTGTCTCAGTCCGAACTGACCACCCACATCGGACTCCAGCTTGCGACCGAAGTCGAACAACTCGAAATCCAGTGGGCCGACGGCTCCACCACCATCCTCAACAACATCCCCGCGAACCAAGAGATCACCGTCAACGCGTTCCACCCGACTGATGTCAATCAGGATGCTCGCCTCAACTACTTTGATGCGAGCCAACTCCTGACCGCGTACCGCACGCAAGACCCCAGCGCCGACTTCAACAACGACGGCATCATCGAGTTCCAAGACGTCCTCGACTTCATCGACGCGATCAACAACGCCTGCCATTAACCCCCTCCAGCATTCCGCGTGATCGCCATCCTCCTCCCAATCAAAGCCGTCCCCGGCGCCTCGCGTGACCAGATCGCAGGGATGCTCGGAGACCGCCTCAAAGTCCGCATCGCTGCCGCCCCAGAAGCCGGGAAAGCAAACAAAGCGATCTGCTCGCTCATCGCACAAGAACTCGATATCAAACCCTCATCCGTCAAGATCCACTCCGGACACACCAACCCCGAAAAGATCCTCGCGATTAGCGGCTCATCCTTCACCACCACCCAAGCCCTCCTCGATCACCTGACCCAGAATCTGAAACAGAAATAGCTCTCCCCTACAATCCGCTCGATGAGCACAATGAACGCCAACACCGCCCAAGCCCCCACCCTGAGCTGGACCAAGCGCGTCTCGATCGCTCTCGCGGACATCAAGCTCGCCCACTCCGTCTTCGCGCTCCCCTTCGCGATCCTCGCGACCTTCATCGTCGCGCCAACCACTGAATCAGGGTCGATCGACTTCTCTGATCTCCCCATCACCCTCACCCTCATCATCCTCGCGATGGTCTTTGCGCGGACCTGGGCGATGCTCGTCAACCGCGTCGCGGACATGAACCTCGATGCCGAGAACGAACGCACCAAACGCCGCGCCTTCGCATCGGGACAGCTCTCGCGACGCGACGGCTTCCTCCTGCTCTCCGCCACAGCGATCGCGTTCGTCGTCACCACCGCCGGATTCGGATTTTTCTATAACAACTGGCTCCCCACCCAACTCTCGATCCCCGTCCTCGCATGGATCGGGTTCTACTCCTTCACCAAACGCTTCACCTTTCTCTGTCACCTCTTCCTCGGAGGCGCCCTCGCCACGTCCCCGATCGCCGCCGCGATCGCGATCAACCCCTCGCTGCTCCCAGAAACCCCAGAGGTCTTCACCCTCGCGCTCATGGTCCTGCTCTGGGTCGCGGGATTCGACATCATCTACGCGCTCCAAGACCTTGAGCACGACCGCAGCGCCAACCTCAACTCCATCCCCGCAAAGTTCGGATGGAAGTCCGCGATCTGGATTGCGCGACTCTTCCACCTCGTCGCGCTGCTCGCGCTGATCTACACCTGGAGCATCTCAACGACCCTCTCCAAGCTCTTCCTGATCGCGATCTTCCTCACCGCGCTGCTGCTAATCTACGAGCACATCATCCTCGCTCAGCGAGGCAAAGCCGGGATCCCCATCGCGTTCTTCACACTCAACGGCATCATCTCCCTCACGCTCGGCGTGATGGGATCGCTCGATATCGTCTTATCCTAAAGCGTGCTTACCAGATCCAGCGCACGCGCCCGATATCCGGAGCAGGCGCCTTGCCCTCTTTCAGCAAGCTCGGCCAGTACACCACGAACGCCTTGCCCACGATCAGGTCTTCGTTAACCATCCCCGCGCGATCATCAATCAGCTCCTCTACCCAAGGCACGATCGAGCTGTCAGTCCACAGTCGAGAGTCCTCTGAACGCGCCGAGTTGTCGCCGCACATGAAGAACTCGTCGTCATGCAGCGTCGGATAGTTGTTGGGATGTCCCCCTCGCGTCGCGCGTCCCACCGCTGATTCGCGTGACATGTTCTTGTAGCTGATATCCCTGCGAACGCGTACATTGTGCAGCGTGAACCCGCCGCCATCAAACGACCACTCCACTTGAGCAGGTTTGTAGATCTCAGGACGCGAGAGCACCCCCGGAGAACGCACGCCATCACCAACCTCACGATCACGCGCCAACAATTCCGGACTCATCCCAGTCGCGGCAGCCGCACGCTCAACCGGGGTCATGTCGTACGCTCCATTCTCCGCGCCGCCGCACACGAGCTTCCCATCCACAAACAACCACAGCGCCTGATCGATGTGCCAGAACTCAACACCGATTACTCCACCCGATCGTGTGCTGATGCTCCCAGAATCGAGCACGCGCCACTCCGCGCCCTCGACATCCTCACGCATCTCGACACGCACCGCGCCAGCACCAGGATCCACGATCCCGCGGAACTGATGACCACGCGCCGAGACCATCGGAGTCGCCGAGACCACGGAATCTGTCATCTCGATATCCGCAGACAACGCAATATCCGAAACATAAAACGGACGGAAGTTCCTCTGAGAGAACTGCTCCATCAAAGGTGTCGCATTGAGGTCAAACCCCGCAAAGATCTGGTTGTACGAGTTGCGATCCGTGATCGGACGAACACCATTCCACACCAACCTCGCTTCACCTGATCCCGCATAGGTAAAGCTCGAATCAGTCCGCACGCCGTCCCAACCACTCCCGATCCCATCCCAAGGCGAGCGGAACTCTGGAGTCACCTCGACAGGCGCGTACCTCGAATCCGAGACATCCTGCAGCATTACACGCTGAACACGCTCGCTCTTACGCGCCACGCTCCAGCTCTCCTCGGCCCAAGAGTCCCATCCCTCAGTACTCGTCTGTCCATCGATGTACTTGCGTGTAAATACATCGCCGTCCACGAACGCGATCTGCTCGCCCGGAAGCCCTACCAATCTCTTGATGTAGTTCTCGTGCGTCCCTGGATTCTTGAACACCACCACATCCCACCGCTCCGGCCCGTGCAGCATCGGGAGATACTTGAGCACGAACACGCGATCACCCCTCGACAACTTCCGATTCGTCTCCGCCTGATCGAGCCCCGTCATCGGCTCGGTCACCTCAATC
>WUAJ01000164.1 GCA_009827215.1 Phycisphaeraceae bacterium | reverse complement strand
ATGCAAGCGGGGATCCCGTACGACTCGGAAGCGGGCACGGCGATCTGCGGATGCTTGACCGCGATCCTGACGGGTCGTTCGTACAGAATGTCCGCGATGATGGCGCGTGAGCACGGGGCGTTCCCTGGATACGAACCAGAGCGTGACAACATGCTGCGTGTGATGCGCAACCACCGTCGCGCCGCGATGGGTGTGGCGCGGGACAGCGGGGAGTACGAAGAGCTCCGAATCGCTCCGGTCCCGATCGATCACGACCTGATCCGCGATCACGGCGTGCCTCTGGGGAACGCGATGGAGCTCCTGCACCACGCGACGACCGCGTGGGACGACGCGCTGGATCTCGGTGAGCTCTACGGCTATCGCAACGCACAGACGACGGTCATCGCGCCGACAGGGACTATTGGTCTGCTGATGGATTGCGATACGACCGGTGTTGAGCCGGACTTCGCGCTGGTGAAGTTCAAGAAGCTCGCGGGCGGCGGATACTTCAAGATCGCGAACGCTTCGATCGATCCGGCGCTTGAGGCGCTGGGGTACGACGAGGTTGAACGACGGGAGATGATCCAGTACATCCTGGGTACGCTGAACCTGCATGTCCCGATGCCTTCGGATATCGAGGACAGCGTGGGCGTCTCGCTCGCGGCGTGGTTGAGTGATCTTGGTCTCGATGATGACGATCTGCAGAAGATCACCGATGCGCTCCCGGGCGTGTTCGAGATCGGGTTTGCGTTCAGTGCCTGGTCGCTGGGTGACGACATGCTGCGTCGTCTCGGAGCGAATCCAGAAGACGCGAAGGCGGATCCGAGCTTCAACGCACTCAAGTATCTTGGTCTGACCAATATGCAGATCGCTGAGCTCAACGAGCTGGTGTGTGGCACGCAGACCATCGAGGGCGCTCCGCACCTCAAGGACGAGCACCTCGCGGTGTTTGATTGTGCGAGCACCTGCGGTGCGAAGGGCACACGCTCGATCTCGGCGGGTGGTCATATCCGCATGATGGCGGCGGCGCAGCCGTTCATCTCGGGAGCGATTTCCAAGACGATCAACCTGCCTCACGACGCGACGGTGACTGATATTCAGGACGCTTACCGTTTGTCGTGGGAGCTTGGTCTCAAGGCGAACGCGCTGTACCGCGATGGATGCAAGCTCAGCCAGCCGCTCAATGCGAAGAGCGATACGGAGACCGAGCTTGACGAGGACATCGTGATTGATGATCTCGATCACGCAGCGGCGCTCGATGAGATCGCAACGGATGTCGCGGAGCTTGCGGAAGCGGCGGGCGATGAGAATGTGCGTGTGGTGGTGAAGAAGGAGGTCGAGATCGTGCATCGTCCGATGCGTCGTCGTCTTCCCGAGACACGGAGATCGCTGACGCACAAGTTCAATATCGCGGGTCACGAGGGGTACCTGACGGTCGGGTGCTACGAGGACGGCAAGCCGGGCGAGTTGTTCATCACGATGGCGAAGGAAGGTTCGACGATTGGCGGGCTCATGGATTCGCTCGGGACCTCGACCTCGGTCGCTTTGCAATACGGCGTGCCGCTTGAGTCGCTTGTCCGCAAGTTCACGCACCAGCGGTTTGAACCTGCGGGGATGACGACGAATCGGGATATCCCGTTTGCCAAGTCGCTTGTGGATTACATCTTCCGCTGGCTCGGTATGGAGTTCATCGACGGCTATCGCGAGGCGAACATGCCGGCACGCTCGACTCCGGAACCCAAGGAGCAAGCGGACAAACCCGATCCGGTCGTCCGTCGAATCCCGGTCCAGGAGATCGAACCGAAGGCAAAGGAAATCAAGCCTGAGCCCAAAATCATCAAAGCTGAGCTAACGGAGACGCAGGTCACCGCGAAGACGAGCGATGGGACGCAGGTTGATGCACGCAGCGCGACGCTCTCGATGGCGCTCGACGCGGCGGGTGATGCTCCGCCTTGCGATGTGTGCGGCACGATCACGGTTCGCAGCGGGACATGCTACAAGTGCCTCAACTGCGGTGCTTCGATGGGCTGCAGCTGAGCAGGATATGAAATCAAGGGTTGTGTTCGCGCCCGGTTCACGGTTGATAACTCGCGACGGTCAGGATGACTGGTCGCATTCAGATAGGGATGGTCAGCAATCGAATGGAATGAATGCTGCGGGTGCAGGTCACGGAGAGATCGGCACCCGAACCCCGGCAGACGGACGGCTCTTCGGAGCCATGGAGTAGTTGAAGCCGGATTGAGCTGATGAACTCGCACTCTCTGACCGTCGCGGGTTGTCAGCCGTGAACCACCAAGCTTGTCTCTCTCCCAGAGACATGTGAATCTCGGGCATCCCCTGCCTCCAGCCCGGATTCACCCTTACCCTCGGGCAAGCCCACCACGGCCCGGGGGTTTCTTGTTGTAATGAGCTAACCGCTCCTCCCAACTCTGGTATGGTGGCAGAGCATGCATGAACACGCTGAACAGGAACAGTCCATCCGATGGGATGTCGTCGCGGTGATCGCGATGATTTCTGTGGTCGGGGTGCTTGGGTTCAAGCTGCTGTGGATGATCGAGGGGTATCGAAGCTTCGTCTGGTCGCTACCGATCGATGTGCAGTATGTTGTGCATCCGGTTCTGCGGATGCTGATTGTGCTGATCGGGGTGCTGATCGTGTATCGAATGGCGAGGGTGGGTGATAAGCCGGCGATGGGGATGGGGGTGGGCTGGACGCGTGCGATCAAGGGTGCTGCAATCGGATTTGGGTGCACGCTCCCGATGTTGCTGCTCGGGCTGTGGAGCGATTCGTTAACAGTTTCGTGGTACGCGGTTCTGTATAAGTCGATCTCTCCTGGATTGACGGAAGAGATTTTCTACAGGGCATACATGTTTGGATTGCTTGTGCAGGTCGCGCGGTGTCCGATGTGGCCGACGGCGATCGTGACGGGAGCGGTGTTCGGTTTGGCGCATGTGGACATCACTCCGGACGAGGGGCAGACGATCATCGGACAGCTCGGGTTTTGGATCGCGATGATCGGGGTGGGGGGGATGATGTACGCGTGGATCTACTGGTTGTCGCGATGGAACCTGTGGATCGTGATCGCGTTGCATGCCGGGATGAATCTGTGGTGGGATATGTTTGAACTGAACGCAACTCCGCTCGGAGGATGGGGCGCGACCGGGGTTCGTGTTCTGAGCGTTGGGCTGGTGGTGTTGATTGTCATGCGATCGCGCGGGATGGGATCACCTCAGCGATCTACGATCGAGCGTGAGTAATACAGACAGAACCGATTCGACGACGTGGGCTTCGCTTTTAGCAGGCTGGGTGCAGTTCGCGCAGGGCGCGGTGGCGCTTCCTGATGATGCGGAGGGTGATCGCTGGCGAGCGTGCGTCGCGCCGTCGATTGGGCTTCATGCGATCGCGATGGCGCTTGGGGAGCTTCACAAGATTGATCCGAGTGAACGCCCGCTCGCGATGGACAAAGCGGAGCTTGGGATCAAGCAGCATGCTGGGGAGATCAACTCGGCGTGGGCCGCCGAACCGATGCCTGAGTCTCTTGTGGAACTGATCGAGGACGCGAAATCCGCGTGGGAGGATTCGCTGCATGAGGGGGTCGTCTGGCGCTGCAAATCTGAGCGGTTCACCACTCGGCATCCCGGCGAGATCGGTCTTGCGATGCGAGAAGCGGGGTTTATGGGGGAGATATTTGTCGCCGCGCCAGGGGTCGAGATGTTCAAGGATGCGCCGGTCGCGTGGTGCCGGGACCAATCGGGGGGGATGCCGGACGAGCAGGTGGTTGAGTTTGTGGATGGATTCCTCGAGACCTGCACCGGGAAGGTGGAGCGTCCCGAGATCATGCGTCCGCTCCATCAGGTGTATCGGCAGATGGACTTCCTATCCGGAGCGATGCACGATCTGGTCGCGCCGGTGACTGGGGATCTCCCGGCGGGTCAGCCGCTGCTGGTTCCAGTGGTGGTGGGGGGCGAGGTGTGCTCCGTGTCGCTCCCACCCAAATCGGGCAAGCCGATGGATCCGATCGAGGTAAAGTGGTCAACTATCGCGGCGGACGAGGCGGAAAACTAGACCCTCGCTCAGCGGTGTCTAGGATGCGTTTGACGGCTAGTTGACTCGAATTCACACGGAAAGGACACCGTTTCAATGGCAACCAAACGAGCAAAGATTTCCATCATCGGCGCCGGTAATGTCGGCGCGACCTGCGCCCACTGGGCCGCTCAGAAAGAACTCGGGGACATCGTCCTCCTCGACATTCCTCGCGCCGATGCGCCGGATCAGCACATGCCTAAGGGCAAGATGATTGATCTTGGTTGCTGCGCTCCGATCGATGGGTTTGATTCGAACCTGACTGGCACCTTCGACTACAAGGATATCGCTGGATCGGACGTGGTCATCGTGACCGCTGGTATGCCTCGCAAGCCTGGGATGAGCCGGGACGATCTGATCGAGGTCAATGTGAAGATCGTCAAGCAGGTCTCGGAGAACATCAAGGAGCACGCTCCGGATTCGATCGTGATCCTCGTGTCCAATCCGCTCGACGCGATGGTCTACACCGCGTGGAAGGCGACGGGCTTCCCAACCAACCGCATCGTCGGTCAAGCTGGCGCTCTGGACTGTGCTCGCTATCGTGCGTTCATCGCGTGGGAGCTGGGTGTCTCGGTCGAGGACGTCCAAGCGATGCTGCTTGGTGGGCACGGCGACGACATGGTGCCGTTCCCTCGTTTGACTTCGGTCCACGGCATCCCGGTTTCCGATTTGCTCCCAGAAGACAAGATCACGGCGTGCGTCGAGCGCGCCAAGGTCGGCGGCGGCGAGATCGTCAAGCTCATGGGAACCAGCGCCTACTACGCTCCGGCGCTCGGCACCATCCAGATGGCTGAAGCGATCATCAAGGACAAGAAGCGGATCATCCCATCCGCGGCGTACCTCGATGGTCAGTTCGGACACAAGGGGCTGTTCGTCGGTGTCCCGGCACTGCTCGGCAAGGACGGCGTCGAGAAGATCGTTGAGTTCAAGCTCACTGACGATGAGCAGAAGCTCTTCGACGAATCGGCATCGCATGTTGAGGACTTGGTCAACATCGTCAAGGAACGATTCCCAGAACTCGCGTAAGGTGTATGAGCTCTATCAAAGAAAAGCCCTTGCTCAATGCAGGGGCTTTTTTGTAGTCAGCGTTTGTTTACTACTTCTCGTCTGGACGGGAGTGTTCGTAAAGATCTCCAACGGCTTTCACATATTTCTGCCGTTGTTTCGCTTCGTGCGCTGCTTTGAGACTCTCCGCGTCTTCTCCGAGCGAGGTCAGCAGTTGATAGCAGTACGGCGCGGATCCGAGCCAGCGTTTCCAACGCGAACGGAACATCCAGAATCCGATGGGGCACAGCACGCCCGCTGCGATATAGAACGGCATCGTGCGGATGGTGACGGCGAGCGCGAGTGAGCCGAGCGAGATGGCGAGAATGAGGAAGCCGTAGACGAACTGGGCGCCCTCGCTTTTGAGTTGTCGCTTGACCGCGGAAGGGCGTCG
>WUAJ01000163.1 GCA_009827215.1 Phycisphaeraceae bacterium | reverse complement strand
TCCGAAGCGAGATTGGTTTGCACCTGAGAGACTACTTCCGAATCCGCATTGTATGTATACTCAATCAGATTGCCTTCGCTATCCTCGATGGACTCTAGTCGGCTAGCAGTGTCGTACAGGTATTCATTGACATTCGGCGTGCCAGTTGATGTTGGCAGATGCACACTCTTGATCGAGTTATCGTTGTTGTACTCATACTCTGTGACTAACTCAGTCACTGTCCCAACACCCGTTGAGCCACCGTAGTTGTAGTCGTAGGCCTGAATCTTCTCAAACTCGAGTCGATTTCGGGCATCGTACTCCATGATCTTGTCTAACAACACTACTGATGTTGATGTGTCAGCAGCAGTGGTATCAGATTCGTATGGACCACTCAAATGCGCTCGAGTCATATTATTGTTGTCATCGTATTCGTACCCGATCGTGTTGCCCATGGGGTCAACTACATCAGTGACTCGATCGAACCCATCGTATTCCACCGTATAGGTTTGGATATTTGTAGGATCGTTTGGATTGACATGCGCTTCCTCAATACGCCCCTTGTGATCCCGATCGAATTCAACATCTACCAAAATTGACTGCTCATCAACCCCATAGTACTGCCGTACCAACAAATCGCGAGCGTCATATTCGTAGTGGGTCACAGTTGGATCAGAGCCGTTCGCAGCTTCACCCACCACATGCTTGATTAAGTTCTGGGCATCATCGTATACCCACTCCTCAAATGCCAAATGCGCATCGTCAGTAGTCAAGCTATTGAAATCCACTTTTCCATTTGTTGTGCTTGTGAAGTCCACAGCGGTGCTGGACATATCTCCATGCTCACGCGCCGTGCCTGTGAGATAGTCATGCACATCGTACTTATGCAGTGTGGTAAAGGATGGGTTATCAACATCAATGAGTGCACCGGTAGGGCTACCAGAATCGGGAGTTAGATTTGCCACCTCTTCCTGGACAATGTTTCCATTGGCATCGTAGAAGTAATCAACACGGGAGTACAACGCAGACATTGTTGAATCAAATCGTTCTTCTTTGATCAGATTTGAGTCTTGGTTGTAGTAGTACACCGAAATGTCATCGCCAGGATCAATGACCTGAATCAAGTTCCCTACCGAATCGTGCAAATAATCAGTGGTGAGATTCAAACCACCAAAGTCTTCGATCTTTCGGATCAATCGCCCGTAACTCAGGGACGCCGGATCAGTTTCATACTCAAACTTGTCTTCCCTTGTGTGCAACCCGGTCGCTGTTGTTGTGCTCGAGTGAATGTGCTTTGTAACCTGCCCATAGGCGTTGTACTCAAACTCTTCTACAGCAGTCGCATTCGCGGTGTTCGCTGTTGCCACAGTGCTATTAGGGATATCATGGTAGATCTTGAGCAAGTTGCCATTGGCTCGTCCGGTGATAGCGTTGACTGTCGTGTCGTACTCATAGATGGTGACATTGTTGTTCCCATCCTTGTAAGCTGTGACGAACTGTTTGGACGCACAGCCACAGCCACTGCCACCGGCACCGCCTCCGAACTCAAAGTCATACAACCAATCCTCAGTAATTGAGGCCGCAGTCCCGCCAGCCCCATCACTATCGATCTGCGTACGGCTGAGCATCGCACCCCAGCGGAGAGGGTCATCACTGGTGGTGTCGTACAGATAGTTGACTGAATCTTGATCCTGGGAAACCGGCGCAGGTGGTGCGTGGAGCACCTGGAATCCTTCTTGAGATGGATTCCAATGTGTATCCCAGTTCCAAGTTTTCACATACCGCTCGGTCCCAGAAGGGCCGGCAAAGGTCTGCTCATCACCATTGGCATCCAAGTAGTACCAAGTATGATTGTCGTTTGCATCGACAAGTGCCCAAACAACTTCACCCATTTGGGCAGCAGGCACAAAGCCGTCATACTCCACTTTCTCAAGCAGTGCCCGATGAAATGGCCCAGATGGGACAGCCGTACCTGAGCGTTCAGGATCACCACTGTACTTAAATCGAGTTATAGCACCACGGCGATCGTTGACCCACACATAGTAATCCCCTTTAAGACTGGTGCTGCCGAGGAAGTAAATGCTGTCCTCTGCATTCGTGTTCTCTGAGGGCTCAGCATGCGAAGCAATATAACTGTAAGTTCCATTTCCGTAGTGCTGGTGACGCACGCGTGCCGCATTACGGCCCACAATGCTCCCGGGAATAGTTGGATCTTGGCCGTCCCCATAAAACTCGTTTTCAAGGACCACATCCCCATTCGGATTCGTTATCTTTGACATCAATCGTGTTTGCCACTGAGTCACATCCGCGTATTCAAACTCCCACTTTCGATCACCGATGTCATCAAACCGAGCATGCTCAGTTCCCATGGGAAACTCAGTGTCGTCAGTAATTGCTGGAAGACTTACTTCCTTTAGAATCGGGTAGAAAAACCCACTGTATGGATTCGCATCGGCGTATTCATATCGCCATTCGCGACGAGCAGTGCCTACTCCATTCACACCATCAACAAGATCGGCGATAATCCATAATGTGTGCTCCTTCCAAACCTCCGGCCCGGTCCCATGTGGAGAACTTTCCCCTCCATAAGTTTCATCATGATAAACAAAGTCGATCTGATTCCCAAGAGTGTCAATGGCATAATTGATCCGTGGGACAGAGTTTGTATCTGTCAGTTCATAGAAAAACTGGATAGTGTTGCCGTTACGATCAATGATGGAGTCAAGCCGGCCCGAGTATTGGTGCAAACTCCCATTGTGCCAAACAGGGTGAAACTTGTACTCTACCATGTTTGCATCAAGGATTGAGATCATTCTCCCCTTGCCACGATAGAGCAGTTTCTTGGCAATGGATCCCTCATCGTGTCGGTAATGACCCACCAACACATTTTGCAGATTTGGATCCGGTTCGGAGTCATAATCTTCGAAAGTATCGATCCGGCCATCACCGCTCAATAAATCGAAAGTCTCAGGATAAATTTCAGTCGCAATTGGATCATAAATCCGTGCATTTGGATTGGAGTAGCCAGGATCTATCTCGATAGGAGGCTGTGAGATCCGCATGTTATAGCTGAAATCCCAGTGATGCCCAAACGGTGTCGGCCCATTGAGATCATCATATTGATCATCAGTAGTCGACACTCCATCGACCATAGAATCGACATCATACGATGTACCGACATCCACCGTTTGAATGCCACTATACGAGCGATAAAACCGCTTGATAGCAAAGTCAATTCCTCGCCCAGGAATCATCAAATCAGTCTGAGCAAACTGAAAATCTCCCGTAGACAAGTTAATGGGGTCGCTGTTATCTTTCCCCCCATCCCCTCCGTTTCCGCCCTGGGTTTCGCCGTCACAATCACATCCGGTACAAGGCTTACCGGCCGCATCAGGAACTCCGCCATATCCAAAGGCAAGACTTGCGTAAATGGTTGCCAGACCGATACCTGAAACAATGCGATCACGGACTTTCATCTCTAACTCCAATAACTTTGATCTAAATACCAATGAAAACAGTCGTTCATCACGAGATGTATTCTGGATACGATACTCGATTTTAATACGACATGTTCTACTCAATGTGGATTTTTACCGAGATGACGACAAGCAATACCAGAAATCCGCTTTTCAAAATCTCCAGAGCTGTTGCGTCGTCGTACGCCCACTCCCCCCACCGAAACAGTTCCACGGAGTCCGTGAAGAAGCGGTTATGTAAAGCTCTCGAAGCTGCCACGATTTGAGTGCCTCATTTTTTTCCCACACAGCGATCTTGCTACCAATGTTTGACTTTATTTTGTGTCATATCTGTAGACTCCTTGGGTCGAGATCACAATGCGAAATCTACAGACCCATCTGGCATTTTATAGACAGCTAACCCAATCATGGCTTTGCTCAGCCAGGGCTCACTGGTACCCCCCAATATATCGCCTTAGATATGCTCGAAACTATGTTCACGGGAAAGTAGCGATACTTCGTTTCGGCGGTACAAATGATCCTTATCCCGCCGCAGCCTGTCCTCCTACCAATACTTAGCCCCGCGCCCGAAGTACTGACGCTTGTGGCTTCTCTCTAAGCACCGGCCAGCTTGTTCATCGCCTGCAAGATCTGGCCGTGGCAGAAGCTCGCCAATGGACTTAGACGGCAGCAAATGAGAAGCATGCTTGCGCACTGCCGCGTCCGCCAACCGATACCCATGATTCATCAGCACACCACATTCATCCGCCGAAAATGCATCCAGATCTGTCCGAACACGAGCAATCAGACCTGTGGCCAGCTCCTTCGAATAGTCGTCAACTTGATTTAATGACTGCTCGTACCCGTTATATCTTGATGTAGCACTGCCCACGGACCAATATGCTCCCGACAACTGGCCCGTCCGGAACTTGTCAAACAACCATCGCTTGCGCACTGCTCCCACTTGGTTCTGGATAATCGCCGTATAACGCCTGATCCGCTTGATCGTTCCTGCCGTCTTCGTCATCGGCAAGGGCGAGCCACCATCGGACACCAGCACCGTCGTGTGATCTTTCCAGACCGGTTCGATTCCGAGGTTATCGTACACACCCCCATCAGTCAGATGCATTTGCTCAACCATCGCATCCGGGGCCTTACTTTGTCCCACCAAGGAACTGAATTGGCAAGCGGGAATGCGCACCGGTAACGGCCCAAATACCGGCGGGAAACATGCAGACGCAGCCACCGCATGTCCCAAAGACCACGATGGTACAGGGCTGGCATAACCTGACTTGTAATGTCCAACAGAGTCCCGCCTGGATTCCCAATTCACCCCGAAGACCATCTCGGCGGCACCGAAGATGAACGCCGGATGTTCAGGCAGATCCGACAACTTTGCCGGCGTCAAATGCTTAGAGTACAACCGTGCAAGCGTCGACGCGCTCGTAGATGGGCGCCACCAGTTCCAGGGCAGCGCACGACGAAAAATTGGTGAGCTTCTGATATCTTTGGATACAAATCGCAAGAATGGTTCTTCTACTAATCTCTCCCATTGAGTAGGTGAAATAGCACCGTGCTGGGCATGCTGCATCGCAAGATGTGCGCCGAGGATGCTCCCGCCAGATACGCAACTGACAGTGTCCACCTGGTCGAGCACGCCAAGCTCATTGAGCCGTCGTAAGCCACCTAGGTGAAAGATTGACGCACGAAAACCGCCGCCCGACAGACACAACGCGACTCGTGGCAGAGGAATTGCACCCGGCTCCATCGACTTATTGGAAGCAGGAGCGTTGGTCATGCGTCTTCTCCCAGCACAAAGAGCTCAGCCCCGACCGCTTGGCAAGATGCCCTGGCACCAAGCAGCAGCGTGTCAAGTTGTTGTGCACGCAGCCTGACACGATTCGATGAAGAACGACGCTCGCTTTCCAGCGTGGACTGGCGCACATGTGGCTGGAGAATTACGACCTGCCGTTGAAAATTTGTGCCGAGATTTCGGATCGCCTCTTTCATCGGTTCGCGCCCCTCTT
>WUAJ01000162.1 GCA_009827215.1 Phycisphaeraceae bacterium | reverse complement strand
ACTTTCCGGCGCCGTTGGGTCCCAGGAGTCCGAAGATCTCTCCTTGTCCGACGGAGAGGTCGACCCCTCGGAGTGCTTTGATGCGTCGTTTGTATGTTTTTTCGACGCCTTGGATGTCGATGACTGCGCTCATGATGCGGGAACTCGCTTTCGGGCAACGATATGGAACATGTGCCAATGCTTGTGCATGGACTCGGACTGTCGGCTTGGTCGGTCCTCTTCGATGAAGGACTCCAGTATGTATTGGTCAAACAGCTTGAGGGTTTCATCACGCGTGAAGTGGGAGCGGTCTTCGATGATGGCCCAATCGTCGCGATCTCCAAAGAACTGGCCGCTGAAGCGACCACCAGGGTCGATGGCAGCGTCAATCTGAGTCCAGAGTGCCTGGAAGTGATCTGGTGGACAGAATGGGAGCGAGAAGCTTGCGTTGACGAGGTCTGCTTTGGGGACCTCGAGTCCCTCGAAGTTCGCGTGGTTGATCTGGATTCGGTTGGTTTCGAGCGCCGCTTGGATTTCGGGGCGTGATTTGGTCCGTGCGATGCCGTCTTCGCTGCCGTCTTGTGCCCAGACTGTCCATCCGGCGTCGAGGAGGGGGACGGAGTCGCGACCGTCGCCGCATCCGAGGTCCACGGCGTGGAGGGGTTTGGATGGATCGATTTCTCCGAAGAGCTCGATCGCTTTGAGGACGGTGTCGCGGGGGGGCTTGCCTTGCATGCGATCGAAGTAGCTCGGCCAATCTCGGCGATGGGCGGCTTCATGAACTGGTGGAGGGTTGGTCATCACTTGTTCCCCGATCGGTGATACCCTTTGGTATGTATCGCGATCTGTCTTCATTTCTCCGTGCACTTGACTCTGAAGGTGAGCTTGTTCGGATCACCGAGCCGACGAGCCCTGTGCTTGAGATCACGGAGCTGGCACAGCGGCAGTCTAGGCGGACGGATGCGATGTCGGGGTCGGATGACTCGCAACGCACCGATCCGGAGTTCTCACGCAATGGGGGCAAGGCGATCCTGATCGAGCGTCCGGAGGGGGTGAACTTTCCGCTGCTGATTAATGCGTTTGGATCGTACAAGCGTGTCGAGATGGCGCTGGGGGGACGGGCGCTCGAAGATACGGCGAGGGTGATCGGTGAACTGACCAAACCCGAACCTCCTCGCTCGATCGGAGAAGCGATCGGGAAGGCGAAGCAGTTCTATCCGCTGCTCAAGATCGGTCCCAAGCGGAGCAAGCGGGATGGTGCGTGTCAGGAGGTGGTGCATACTGGTGATGCGGTTGATCTGACGACGATCCCGATCCTGCGATGCTGGGAGCATGATGGGGACTTTGAGACGCTCGGATATCCGGCGGGGATCAATGATGGTGTAGCGGGGATGGGGCATCCGGAGATTGATGCGTCCGAGTGGGACGCGAAGTATCGCGGGCGGTTTATTACGCTCGCGGGGATTCACACGATCCACGCGGATGATCGGGATGATCCCAAACCCAAGTCGCACAACATCGGGATGTATCGCGTGCAGCTGCTCGGGAAGGATCGGCTCGCGATGCACTGGCACATGCACCACGACGGGGCGGCGCACTGGCGGTCGTGGAAGAAGCTCGGGAAACCGATGCCGGTCGCGATTGTGCTTGGGGGTCCGAGTGTGCTGCCGTACGCGGCGACATGTCCGCTTCCTCCTGGGATCAGCGAGCTGCTGATGGCGGGGTTCTTGCAAGGCGAGGGCGTGCGGATGTGTTGCGCGAAAACAGTTCCGTTGTGGGTTCCGGCGGATGCGGAGATGGTGATCGAGGGATTTGTGGACACGGATGCGGGGTATCCAGGGTGGGATCCGCGTGAGGTTGGTGCGGGGGAGCTTGGTGAGGGGGCGGTGTTTGAGGGGCCGTTCGGGGATCACACAGGGTTTTACTCGATGCCGGATCGGTATCCGATTACGCGTGTGACGGCGTTGACTCATCGGCGTGACGCGGTGTATCCGACGACGGTGGTGGGGCTGCCACCTCAGGAGGATTACTTCCTTGGGAAGGCGACGGAGCGGATTATGCTGCCGCTGCTCAAGACTATTTTGCCTGATGTGATGGATTACGACTTGCCTTTGTATGGATGTTTCCACAACGCGGCGAGTATTCAGATCAAGAAGCATTATCCGCTGCATGCACGCAAGGTAATGCACGCGATCTGGGGGGCGGGGCAGATGGCGTGGACGAAGACGCTGTTTGTTGTGGAGGATGATGTCGATGTGCATGATCTCTCGAGTGTCATGCGAGCGGTATGGGACCATTGCAAACCATCGCGTGATATTGAGCGTGTGCATGGGGCGGTGGATATTCTGGACCACGCCGCGGCTCGATTCGGGACGAGCATGAAGCTTGGATTCGATGCGACGCGGAAGGTGGCTTCTGAGGATCTGGACGGGCAAGCAATTGATGATCCGTCACCAATCCCCAGCGAGGCGGCGTGCAAGGAAACGATCGCGTGGGCGAGGTCTTGCGAAGGAGTGCTTGAAGCGACTACTCCGGAAGCGGCGCCGGGATGGGTATTTATCCGTGTCGATCGAGGGTATGACGAGGCGGATCGTGCGGGGCTTGGGGGCAAGGTGCTCGATGAGTTCTGGAACGAGGCGACGGCGCATCGGTTTGTGGTGGTGGTGGGGCGTGATGTGGATGTACACGATCATCACGAGGTGCTGTTCCACTGGGTTGCGAACTGCGACTTTGCGCGTGATACGCAGTGGGATCAGTCGCATGGGTGTGATCGTGTTGGGTTTGATGCGACACCCAAGACCAGCGGCGATGCACGCAATAACCAGCCCGTGCGGGCTTGGCCTCCGATTCTGACGATGGATGAAACTGTCAAAGCTCGTTGTGATCAGATCACGCTCGCACGGTAGTTATCCGCCTGGAACACCAGTCTGGGCGGTGAGCCAAGCATCGATCTCAACGACAACATCTTCAATGAATGGTTTGGCGGCTCGTGCGCCGGCGCCTGGTTTGATGTTGTTGAGGATCACTGAGAATGCGGCTCGTCTTCCAGAGGGGTGTTCGAGCACACCTGAGAGTGAGTAGACGCCGTTGAGGTAGCCGCTCTTTGCTTTGAGTGATGAATCAAGATTGGCATTGAGGAAGCGTCGTTTGAGTGTGCCCTTTCCCGGGACAGCAAGTGAGTTTGCGAAGGTGTCCCAACTCTCATGATGCGAGAGGACATTGAGCCACTTGGTGAGAGTTTGTGGTGCAACACGGTTTTCCCGGCTCATACCAGAGCCGTCTGCGATGATAGTGCTTTGTGCGGCTGTGGCGCTGACATGCTGGCTGAGCAGGAGACGGATGACGGATGCGCCGTTTTCCCATGAGCCGGGATCTCCGGTGATTTCGTGTCCGATGCGTTTGATCAGGGCTTCGGTGTAGAGGTTGTGTGAGTCGGTGTTCGCACGCGTGACCACATCGGCTATTGGGGTCGTAACCACTGCAACTGGGGTAGATGCCCATTCGTCTTCAGCGTCAGCGAGTCTGACGGCTTCGTTTGCGTATCCGTTGGTGATGAGTGCGATCCCACGATCTTTGAGTGACTGTGCAAAGACAGTTCCAGCGAACAGGGATGGTTCGTGCACACTGACAGGGATTTCTGTTTTGCCTCGCACATTGCCGTAGAGCGTGAACTTGTTGGCTGGGACTGGACGAGCGATCCAAGCGCTGTCGCGTCCCTTGCTGATGGTCTTTGCTTTGACGCGCACATCGATCCAGGGGAGGTCGGGTTGCATCTCGAGTAGTGGGGTGCCTCCGAGTGAACCTGGGATGGGGTACATCTTGATGACATTGGTTTGGAAGTTGAGTCCTCCGATCTCGGCGCAGTACCAGCGGTTGAGTTGGTCTTCGGGCCAATCAGGGTGCGCCCAGTTCCGATCGAAGACGCGATCATCGACAACGATCTCATCGAGTGATTCAACACCTCGATCTTTGAGTGCTTTTGCCACGGCATCGAAGAGTGCTTCGTGCGTGAGCACTTGGTGCTCGTCTTCAAAGATCGCGGGATCGCCGAGGGCGGGGTCTCCTGATCCTCTGAGAATGAGTGTGGTGCGGTTGTTGGATTCGTAGATGTCAATTGTTGTCCGGAAGTCGAAACTATCGCCGAGCACCATGAGTGCGGCTCCGGTGCTCAGTAGTTTCATATTGGAAGCGGGGATCATGAGTTCGGTGGAGTTGTACTCTCCGAGTTCGCGTCCAGTGTCGAGGTCGATGATGTGAATCGCGGCTTTGCCGTTTCTGAGGCTTGCGTTTCCGACGAGTCGATCGAGCTTGAGATCCAGTGGACCTGCGATGCAGATCGAGCAGAGAAGCGAAAGGAGAAATGTCATCATGAGCGTCGTCGGGTGAGGAGTGGTTGTAATTGTTGTTGATCGGGTCTGCATAAAGGGTCTCCTGTACCCCTCGATCGGGAAAACCGGCTGATTTGCTCCAGTTCTCGTACAATCGAGTGCATTTAGAGTTTCAGCGTGCTTTGTCTGAGGTAGTCTATCGGATTCGGGGCACCAATGATCTGAGTGCAGGAAATGAGCAAGTCTTGAAAGGACCAGATTTCATGAGCACTACCAACCCGACTTTGCCTGATCAGAACGACGCCGAGGTGGTCTCGCATCAGGGCGTGCTGATCGTTGATGACAACGAGCAGAATCTGGAGCTCCTTCAGGCGTATCTGGATGATCTAGGTGGCCCGGTGCGTGTGGTTACTGACGGGATCCAAGCAATCCAGTCGGTTGAGAATGATCCGCCGGATATTATTTTGCTTGACATCATGATGCCCAAGATGAGCGGGTATCAGGTGTGCAAGCAACTGAAGGAATCCATTTCGACTCGCGATATCCCGATTATCATGGTCACGGCATTGAGTGAGGTGGGGGATGTTGAGCGTGCGATTGATGTGGGCGCGGATGATTTCTTGACGAAGCCGGTCAATAAGATCGAGTTGTTGACGCGAGTGAAGTCATTGTTGCGTGTACGACAACTGAAAAGAAACCTCGACGATGCGGTCGCCGAGGTTCGTGCGTTGCGTGATCAGTCCAATGACTGAGCTTTGAGATCAATCATTTTTATGGACAGCCCTTGCCATACGCGGTGAGGAAGGCGCTGACATCGAGGAAGTTGAACTGTCCTTCTCCGGTAAAGTCTGCGGAGGCTTCCATCTTGCCATAAGCGGTCAGGAATGCACTGACATCGAGGAAGTTGAGTTGTCCCTCTCCCGTGAAGTCCGCAGGGCATGGATCCGCGACGGCTTCAGGAAGAATAAAGTCAATGAGCACTGGGCGGTGGTCCGAGGATAATCCCGAAATCGAGAATGGATTGATTGGGAACGAGCGTGCTGGTTCTGGGATGTCGTCGACTGACATTCCAGATCCGGTCGATCGGAAGATAAACTGTCTGCGAGCCGTTGCGATTGAGTCTTGGTAGATCAGGTAGTCAAGCTTTGAGCTGCCACCTTGGG
>WUAJ01000161.1 GCA_009827215.1 Phycisphaeraceae bacterium | reverse complement strand
CTGGATTACTACGGCGCGCCGTATGTGAAGGCGCAGATGGGGAAGGGGCTGCGGGATTCGCTGATGGGCGCGTACGAGGTGGTCGAGGCGTGCACGACTCGGCATCCGGTGGATCAGTATGTTTCGCTTTCAAAGATCGGCGCGATCGCTGGCGCGGGGGGGGTGGACTGGGATCTGTTTCTCGATGGAAATCTGGCGTTCGCGGAGTATGCGAAGGACTGCCGGTTTGTGCGCTATGAGGACCTGACGCGTGATCCCGATGGGGAGCTGCGGAAGTTGTGCACGATGCTGGAGATCGAGTTTGATCCTGAGTATGCGCAGCGATGGGGGTCGTATGAGTATGTGACGGGGGATGTGAAGCGTGCCGGGAGCGAGGGGACGCGGGTCAATGAGATCCGGCCTCTGGAGCGCAAGGGTGTGGACAGCGAACTGCTTGAGCGATTCCGGAGTGATGAGCGGTATAGGCAGGTTTGTGAGTTGCTTGGATACGAGGCGTAGTTAGACGCTCAGTTCATGTATCCGTACTCTTCGAGCTGATCTTTGAGCGCGGCGTTGAACTGGGCGTCGAGTCCTGGCGCGAGGTCTTCGAGGGACTGGTTGGTTTTGCCTTTGTTCATGAAGTAGATGCCTTTGCGGGTCGCGTCTTTGGATCCGACGAACAGGCGCTTGGAGAGGTCGTTCGATTTGTCGGCGTTCTTCTCGCGGATTTCCAGCGCGCGCATCGCGTCGAAGGAGCTCGCGGTGACGGCGGCGTCGATCTCTTCTTGGGATTTGGTGATCTCGAGGAAGTCGAGCATCTTGGTGAGCTCGGTGTGGGGCTGAGACTTGAGGTCCTCGTAGCGGAGCGCGAGGACGGGGAAGCGTTCGGTGGTGCGCCAGGACTTTGCGTGGGAGGCCCAGGTCCCGAATCCGATTTTGGCGAAGTCGGGGTCGCCTCCGGTTTTGATGAAGGCTTTGGCGTAGTGCTTTTTGGTGATGGTCCAGGAGCCTTCGCCGGTGAGTTTGCGGTAGTTGAGCGCGGAGAGGAGGACATCGCGTGGGTTGCGGATGATGTGGATTGCTTTGAGTGTGCGATCGAGCATGGGGTGCTGATCGGTGAGCTGGAAGTGTGTTTTGATGAAGTGCGGCCCCTGGGGGTCGAGGTCGGTGGGCATCTGGCGGTGGATGTCTTGGATTTTTGCGGGGACATCGGCGGAGCGTTGTGGAGGGCCGTAGAGCGCGGCGTAGAGCATGAAGCGGAGCCAGGTGTTGCCGCTTTTGGGGTAGGAGGCGAGCCAGATGACGGGGGGGTTGGTGGTCATGAGAGTTGTGCTTATTTGCTGGCGCACCATTGCTTCCAGAGGGTACGGTATGCGTCCTCGACCTTGCGGGCGTAGGGGGCTTGGTCGCAGAGGGGGGAGGTGAGGAGCTGGTCGCGGATGGATTGGCGGGCGTGTTTGTCTCGTTTCCCGGCATCGATGTGTTCGAGTGCTTTGGTGATGTAGTCGGATTCGGACTCAGCGATGAGTTCGGTGTGGTTGATCTCGGTCAGGAGCGAGGCGCTGACGCGTCCGGCGTGGGATTGGCCGAGGAGCGTGAGGACGGGGATTCCCATCACGAGCGCTTCGCAGGTGGTGGTGGTCCCGGTGTAGGGGAAGGTGTCGAGCGCGAGGTCGAGGTCGATGTAGGTGTTGAGGTGGTCCTTGGTGGTTGGGGAGAAGGCGCGGAGGTCGAGTCGGGATTGGTCGATGCCTTGGTCTTCGAAGCGGTTGAGGAGTTCGGCTTTGAGTTCTTCGTTGGCGAGCTTGGAGGACTTGATGAGCAGGTTTGTTTCGGGGCGCTCTTTGAGGATGGCGCACCAGACTTTGATGGTGGACCGGGAGAGTTTTTTGAGGTTGTTGAATGAGCCGAGCGTGAAGGGGCGGGCGGGGTTTGGATCTTGTGGATCGGGGAGTTCGTCGAGTGGGGGCTGGTAGCAGAGGAAGCATCCGGGGAGTCGGACGAGGGTTTCGGTTGCGAGGTGGTCGGAGTCTAGGGGATCGGTGATCTCGTCGACGAAGCGGGCATTGATTCGGGAGAGTCCGGTGGTGTTGCCGTATCCGATGAAGGTGATCTGGACGGGGGCGGGCGTGGCGGCGAAGACGGGGAGTTTGTGTCCGGCGAAGTGTCCGGCGAGCTCGATGAGGATGTCGATCTGTTGGTCTTTGATGTGTTTGACGAGCTGCGGGAGCGTGAGGGTGTTGCATACATGCCAATGGTCAGTATGTTGATTCAGGCGCTCGGTGACTTCGTCGCGATGAGCAGAGGTGGTGAAGATGTGGGTTTCGTAGAGGTCTTTATTGGTGTTTGCGAGGATTGGTTCGAGGAAGAAGGTGATGGAATGTTTGTGGAGGTCTCCTGAGAGATAGCCGACTTTGAGCTTTCGTTTGGGGTCTTTGGTGTTGGTGTGTTTGGAGGGGGGGATTTGTGATTCGAGCTCATCGCCGTAGCGTTTGTGGGCGTTGAAGATTTGCTCTGGAGATTTGGTGTCGTCGTAGGAATGGGCGAGCGCGTAGAGATCGAGCGCGGCGGGGTGTTTGGCAATGTTTGGAGGCGCGGCCTCGAGGATCTCGATAGCGCGGTGCGCGTGGGTGGTGTCGAGTTCGAGCAGGGCGCGATTGACGAGGGGGTCGGGGAGGTTGGGGTTGAGCTGCTGGACCTGCTTGAGGGTTTGGCGGGCTTGGTTGTAGTGTCCGAGTTCGGACTGCGCTGTCCCGAGACCGGCGAGGGCGCCGGGATGGTTGGGCTGGATCGCGAGCGCTTTGGTGTAGTGGTCGAGGGCGAGTTGTTGGTTGTTCTGGAGCGCGTGGATCGACGCGAGGGTGGTCTGCGCGTCGGGGTTGTTTGGGTCGAGCTTGATGGCGCTTTGCGCGTGGTAGAGGGCGCGGTCTTGGTCATCGAGCGCGACGGCGATCATCGCGGCGAGGGTGTGGGCGTGGGAGGACTTTGGGTTTTTGGCGAGCAGGCGCGTGATCTGCTGCTGTGCTTTGGTGTGCTGGGATTGTTGGTAGAGCGCGTAGGTTTCCTGGAGCTGCGCGAGCAGGCGGTTGTGCTTGGCGGCGTTGGGGCTGGAGTTGGGGCGGTTCATTTTAAACAGCGGCGTGGGTGATGTGCTCGGACGCGATGGACATCGCGTGCTCGTGCGCTTGGAGCACAGAGTCGAGGGTGTCGATCGGGTGGTGGGTGTACTGGTCGAGGGTGCGCTCGATGATCTGGGTGATGGCGCCGAAGTTGATCTGGTTACTGAGGAACGCTTCGACGGCGGCTTCGTTGGCGGCGTTGAAGACGACTCCGGCGCTGTCGGCTTGTTTGATGACGCGATTGGCGAGATTGATCGCTGGGAAACGCTCCGGATCGATGGGCTCGAAGTCGAGCGATCCGAGGGCCGCGAGATCGAGTGAGGGTGCTTGTGCTGTGGCGCGGCTTGGGTGCGTGAGCGCGTGCTGGATGGGGCAGCGCATGTCGGTGGGTCCGAGGTGCGCGAGGATCGACGAGTCGTTGGTCTCGACGAGTGCGTGGATGGTGGACTGGGGATGGATCACGGCGTCGAGCTGATCGGCGGACAGTCCGAACAACCAGTGCGCTTCGATGAGTTCGAGTCCTTTGTTGACGAGGGTGGCGCTGTCGATGCTGACTTTCTTGCCCATGATCCAGGTTGGGTGGTTGAGGGCTTGGTCTGGGGTCGCGTGCTGGATTTGGTGGAGGGTTGCGTTGCGGAAGGGGCCGCCGGAGGCGGTGAGGGTGACGCGTTTGATGTTGGGAATCGGGGTGGCGGTGGGCGGCGTGTAGTGCGACCCTGTCAGCGCAAGCAGGCATTGGTGGAGGCCGGCGTGCTCGGAATCGACGGGGAGCAGCACGGCGTTGTTGCTCAGCGCGGCTTGGGTCACAAGATGTCCGGCGGCGACGAGGGATTCTTTGTTTGCGAGCGCGATATCGATCCCGAGCTCCGCGGCGCGGAGCGTGGAGGGGAGTCCCGCGATGCCGACGATGGACGCGATGATGAGGTCGGGCTGGGTTTGCTCGACGAGGGTGGTTGGCGCGTCGGTTGAGTGGATGAGTTTGGATGAGTCAAGCGTGCTGGTGTCGGCGCTTGGGCAGCAGACTCCGAGCGCGGCGGTGGGGTGTGCGGCGGATTGCTGCGCGAGGATAGCGGTGTTCTCGCGCGCGGCGAGGGCGACGACTTCGTAGTGGGTTGGGTGCTTGCCTTGCTTATGGAGGGTGTTGAGGTGCTCGATGGTGTCGAGTGTTTGCGTACCGATGGATCCGGTGGAGCCGAGCACGGCGACTCTGCGGGTCGGGGGTGGGTTGTGCTCGTCTCGATGCATCATCGGTGCGTGCTCATTACAAGGTTGGCGTTAAATATCCCGATCGATCGCGGCGACCTCGGCGCTGGTGAGCTTGCGGCGACCTCCGGAGTACAGACCACGACGGCGCGGCTTGGGTGGCTTGGGCTCGGCGATGGGGTCGGGCTTGTCTGAGGACTTGGTGTCCGAACTACTTTCGGACTTTGACTCGTCGGAATCGGACTTGCGGCCTCGGCGGCGACGGCGGCGCTTCTTCTTGGGCGCGTCGGAATCCTCTGGTGACGACTCTTGTTCGTCGGCTTTGGGCTCATGGGATTCGGATGGCGCGTCCTCGTTTGATTGTGCGTCGGTCGCTTCGGTGGATTCGGACTTGCCGCGACCTCGACGACGGCGACGGCGTTTTTTCTTCTTGGGTTCGCCGTCGGATTCGGGGTCGAGTTCGAGGGGTTTGGAGTCGTCGATCGGGAGGTCTGCTTGCTCGACTTGTTCCGCTTTCTTGGCGAAGTCCTCGGCGAGCTTGAGCACGGTGGACTCGTCGCTCTCTTCGAGCATGTCCACGGCCCAGCTGGTGTCGTCGGAGTTCGCGTCCACCCAATCGACGACTTTGGGTTTGGGTGGGGTTTTCTTGATGAGTGATTCGGTTTCGATGTCGTTGCCGTTGGACTCGTAGGCGTAGAGCGCGAAGCGGTCCATCGGGAGCGAATCGGACACGCGGACATCGACGGCTTTCCCGGCGGAGAGCTCGACGCGGATGAGCGAGGAGCGGCGCGTGGAGAGGAGCTCGGACGCGACGCGTGGGTGCACGACGAGCTCGGCGCGGTGGACCTTCTTGTGGTCGATGAGCGACGCGAGATCGCGGAGCGCGGAGTCTGCGACCGATCCGGGACGCTGGACGAGTCCGCGTCCTCGGCAGGTCGGGCAGTCGGCGAAGTGCTGGGACTCCATCGATCCACGCATGCGCTGGCGGGTCATTTCGAGGAGTCCGAAAGGGGAGATCGGCGCGACGGTGGTCTTGGCGCGGTCGCGTTTGAGTCGCTCTTTGAATCGGTTCTCGATGTCCTTGCGGTGCGACGCGTGGCGCATGTCAATCATGTCGTTGACGACAAGACCACCAAGGTCGCGGAGACGGAGCTGACGGCAAATCGCGTCAACGGCTTCGACATTGGTTTTGTACGCGTTGGTTTCCGCGTCCTTGGC
>WUAJ01000017.1 GCA_009827215.1 Phycisphaeraceae bacterium | reverse complement strand
AAGCGTTCGGGAGCGAGTGTCTTCCGATCAATCTTCCCACTCCCGACAAGAGCGACACGATCTCGGTCTTCGACGACGAAGGCGAAGGCGACACGCTGTTCTCATCAGAAGAAGAAGCACACCAAGCGATTATCGAGCAGATTGTTGAAGTACAAGACGATCTCATGGACAAGTATCTCGAGGACGGCGACGAGCAGAACATCACCAAGCAACAGCTCCATGATGTGTTCGAGAAAGCACTGCGCGAAGCACACCTCGTACCGATCTGCTTCTGCAGCGCCAAAACCGGTGCGGGCGTGAACCCGATGCTCCACCTCTTCGCGTCGCTGCTCCCCAATCCACTCGAAGGAAACCCTCGTCCTTTCCTCAAACGCGAGAGCGAGGATGGCGAAGAGGTCGAGTTCCACGGCGACGAGAATCCAACATCCCCAGTCGTGGCGCATGTGTTTAAGTGCACCACCGACCCATTCGTCGGGAAACTGGGTGTTTTCCGCGTGCATCAGGGAACGGTCAAAGCGAAGTCCGAGCTCATCATCGGCGATCAGAAAAAACCAACACGCATCGGTCATCTGCTTAAGCGTCAGGGCAAGGAATCGCACGAAGTGGAAGAGCTTGGGCCGGGTGATATTGGCGCGATCGGGAAGATTGATGATGTGCACTTCGATGCCGTGCTCCACGAGGGGCACGATCTGGATTCGGTGCACCTCAAACCACTCCCGCTCCCCAAGCCGTTGTACGGCCTCGCGATCGAGCTCAAGAACCACGCTGACGAGACCAAGTTCTCGACGGCGTTGCACAAGCTCCTCGCTGAGGACCCTTGCTTGAAACTCGATCGCATCAAAGCGACGGGACAAACGGTGCTGCGTGGATTGGGTGAGCTGCATCTGCGGATCATCATCGAACGCCTCAAGGACCAATACGGATTGGAGCTGCTGACCGAGACGCCGAAGGTTGCGTATCGCGAATCGATCACAGGGAAAGCGGAAGCGTCGTATCGGCACAAAAAGCAGACCGGCGGCGCAGGACAGTTTGGCGAGGTCCATCTGCGCGTCGAACCACTCCCTGCGGATCATGAAGAGGGATTCGAGTTTGTCAACGCGACGGTTGGTGGATCGATCCCGCGTCAGTTCATGCCTGCGATTGAGAAAGGCGTACGCATGGCGCTCGAGCATGGCGCCGTCGCGGGGTATCCGATGTCCGGCGTGAAGGTCGAGGTCTTCGACGGCAAGCACCATCCGGTGGACTCAAAGGAAATCGCGTTCATCACGGCTGGGAAGAAAGCGTTCATTGAGGCGGTGTCTAAAGCGAAGCCGGTGCTGCTTGAACCGATCGTGCATCTGGAAGTCACAGTCCCTTCGGATCGCATGGGTGATATCGCGGGTGACCTCTCAACCAAGCGTGGTCGCGTTCAGGACACGCTGATGCTGCCGGGAGATATGTGTACTGTAATCGCACAAGCTCCACTGAGCGAACTGCAGAACTTCTCGACCGAACTCAAGTCCATCACGGGCGGATCGGGCTCGTACACGATGGACTACTCGCACGAAGAGAACACGCCTGCTCATATCCAGCAGGAAGTCATTGCGTCGTTCGCAGGACACGACGACGACGATTAACGCTGACTATCCACCAGTCCTCCACACGCCCGGATCAACCAAGATCCGGGCGTTTTCATTGGATGCTGATCCGAAGCGCAAGAATCGACTTCCGAGAATCAGAATTCTCAAGGTCCGGGTTGGTTATGGAGAGGAATGTGCGTGATCGTCGATGGAGGGTCTGTTAGGATGGAGCCGTCGCTCATGGATGGGCGTTGCTCAATGCAGTTCATCAGCCGAGGATCGGGATGATGAACACCCGTGCGGATCGGGATGATTTGTTTTCATCCGCATTCAGTCAGGCATGTGAAGATGGACCGGATCAACGCCTCAATCTCGACGAATCACGCGCTCCGAGCGTACGCGCAGACCACCAAGGTCAACAAGCCGCTCGGCGCTCCGGGGGTCACCAAGACCTCCGCAGTTCAACCAACTACCCCAACACAAGCGACCCAGCAGACCAGCCCGGTCGGGCGCATTGGCCAGGTTCAAAGACCTGTTGGTCCCCGTCCGGCGGCGGACCCCACCCGGTTAGTCGCCGCGAAAGTGGACCCGATCAACCTGAGCAACGATGTCGCGACGGTCAGCGGTCCCAAGCCGATGATGACCAGCGCGGGGACCTACTCGATCCATCCATCCGCGGCGTCACGCAACACCGCCGCGACTGGGGTCGCGGTGGGACGATCGCTCGATCTCAATGGATAAGCGGATCGCATAGACTTGGAGCATGAGCTCCGAATCAACCAGGTCACTCCCCAAACCTGATCCGATCATCGACCAGTTCGTTATTGATCCCGATGTCGTCTACCTCAATCACGGCTCATTCGGCGCATGTCCAAAGTCCGTGCTCGAAGCGCAGGTCATCCATTCGCTCAAAGCCGAGCGGGAGCTGGTGAGGTTCTATGTGCAGGACGCATGGAGCAAGATCGATCGCTCCCGCATCGCGCTGTCGTGTGTAGTCCAGTGCAATCCGCAGGATCTGGTCTTCGTGCACAACGCGACGACCGGGGTCGCGACGGTGCTGGAGAATCTGGACCTCAAGCCCGGCGATGAGCTGCTGGTCACCAACTGCGAGTACCAGGCGTGCTTGAACAACTTTGAACGCATCGCGAAGCGCACTGGCGCGAAGGTCGTTGTTGCGGATATTCCATGGCCGATCGAGGACGATGTTGATCTGGTCGAGGCGGTCCACAGCAAGGTGACCGATCGGACGAAGATCGCGCTGTTGTCGCTGATTACTAGCTCGACGGGGATCCGCTTCCCGGTCGAGGTGCTGATTCCGTCGCTCAAGGATCGCGGGGTCGAGACGCTGCTCGATGCGGCGCATGGGCCGGGGTGTGTGCCGATGAATATCTCCGCGTGGGGCGCGGCGTACACGACGGGGAACGCGCACAAGTGGCTGTGCGCACCCAAGGGTGCGGCGTTCTTGCATGTGCGATCGGATCTGCAGGATGGGTTCACGCCTTTGGTGGTATCCAATGACGCGCTCAAGCTTGAGGAGGCGTCGGCGAAGACCAATCGCACGCCGTTCATGCACGCGTTTGATTACGCCGGGACGGATGATGTGAGCATGTACCTGACGATCGCGGATTCGATCGAGTGGCTCGAAGCGGCTCACCCAGACGGGATCGACGGCGTGATGGAACGCAATAGAACTATGTGTTTGGAAGCTCGGAGGCTGATCTGTGATCGACTGGGTGTGGAGCCCCCGCTTTCCGAGTCGATGATCGGGCCGCTGGCGACGATTGATCTTCCGAGTGGGAACATGACCGCGCCGGAGATCAAGCAGCGATTGCTCGATGACTATCGCATCCAGGTCCCGGTCTGGGGGACTCCCGCCGGGACGGTGTCGGTGCGGATCAGCGTGCAGTTGTACAACTCGATGGAGCAGTACGAGTACCTCGCGGACGCGCTGTGTGCGATCCTCAAGCGATGAGCACATGTCAGCGGACACGATTCCTAGCGGTTGAGTCGTAAGGAACTGTCCCCGATTCAACAATTCTCTGGTCCGCGTGTTATCCGCTGGGCGACAACCGCTCGGCTCGTCGATACCCTGTGCATTGACCGATCCACAACTTTGACTGAGTGCCCGCCGTGATTGACACCCACCAAATCGCCCATCCGACCGACGAATCCGCTCGCAGCAACGACCAGCGTCCCGATCCGATCCTCAAGTTTGTCGCGCATCGGATCTCTGAGCCGGCACGCTTCCCGATCCGCGATGGACTCACGCAGCTCAACAACGGTTCCTACGGCTGCTGTCCAGAGGTCGTCGGCGCGGCGCAAGCGGAACTCCGCAGAAGACTCGAAGGCGATCCGGTCCACTTCTTCAAGCACGAGCTCGAGTTCTACTCCGACGACGCACGCGGCGCGATCTCGCGATTCGTCAACGCGCCAGCAAAGGACCTCGCGCTGATCCCCAACGGCACCGTCGCGGTCTCGACTGTTCTTGCGAATCTTGATCTGCAAGCGAGCGACGAGATCCTCATCACAGACCACGAGTACATGGCGACGATGAACGAGCTCAACAAGCTCTGCAAGCAGACCGGCGCGGTGCTCAAAGTCGCGAAGATCCCGTTCCCGCAGGTTGATCCGGATCAGGTGGTGGAATCTGTGCTTGGTGCTGTCACGAGCAAGACGAAGGTCGCGCTGATGTCGCACATCTGCAGCGCCAGCGCGATCGTGCTCCCTGTGGAGCGGATTGTTCCTGAGCTCCGGAGCAAGGGCATTGATGTGTTTCTTGACGGAGCGCACACGCCGGGGCAGATCCCGCTGGATATTGGGGAGTTGAATCCGACTTGGTACGCCGCGAGTTGTCACAAGTGGCTCGCGACTCCGAAAGGGACTGGGTTTATTTATGCGTCACCCGATCAGCAGGCGGGGTTCAAGCCGCTCGCGCTTTCTTGCCGAGTGCATGAGCTTCGCGAGGATCGTCAGCCGTTCTTGTGCGACTTTGATTATGTGGGGACGAACGACTACACCGGGAATCTGGTGATCCCGGTCGCGATCGAGCACATGGGGGCGCAGCTGCCGGGTGGCTGGAATGCTCTGTACCAACGCAATCACGATCTTGTCATCGCGGGCGCAAACATCATCTGCGACGCGCTCGGGATCGAGCAGCGTGTTCCCGAATCCATGATCGGCACGATGGTCGGCATCCCACTCCCCGCCCCCCAAAGTGGCCAAGTCACCGAAGGGAATATCTACGACGATGCGCTGTGGGATGCACTGTACCTCAAGCACAACATCCAGGTGCCTGTGTGGGCACTGCCTGGGATTCATCCGCGCGTGATGCGTGTAAGTGCGCAGTTGTACAACACGATTGAGGACTTTGAGAGACTCGCTCGCGCACTCAAATCTCTTATATCAGGCACATGAACATTAACGCTTATGTTCAGGACTTTGGAAGTCTGTGTGACAACCTGCATCCCAAACTTCTGGTTGATTCCCGTGTGCTGGGAAACCGCCAGCATCTTTCAGCATCCGAGCCATGTGCATGCAGTTCCAGGCCAAGAAAGTTGTATTGCGATTGGTGAAGTCATTTTCTGGGCCGCCTGAGCCTTCATCTGCATAGGAGGGGCCAGGTCCAGCTTCGCCCATCCATCCCGCATCTGCTTGTGGTGGGACTGTATATCCGATATGCGAGAGCGAGAATAGAATATTCATCGCACAATGTTTCACACCATCCTCATTCCCAGTAATCAGCGTTGCACCAACTTTGCCGTAATCTCGGTACTGCCCCTTTTCATTGAAGCTGTGTGTGTAGCCATACATACGCTCAAGCACACGATTGCAGACGGATGATTTCTCGCCAAGCCAAACTGAAGTACAGAGTATGAGTATGTCGCATGCATCAACCTCTGCCTGGAGCTTAGGCCAATCATCCCTATCCCATTCAGGTGTTTCCGACATGTCTTTTCCAAGACCTGCTGGAATTTCGTAATCAACAGGACGGATGACTTTCGTCTTGACACCGTTTGCTTCAAATACATGCTGAGCGACCCCAATGAGCGACTCTGTATGCGAAAGGACAGGTGTTCGGTTCAGTGTACAGTTCAAAAAGAGGACTGAAAGATCATCGTACTTAGCAGGCGGATGTTTGCACTGAGATGCTGTAATTTCATTGAGTTGATTTGACAATTCATTTCCTCCAGTGTGCAGTGAGTAGAGTCAACAGTCTACGGGTTCAAATATTCCAAACTCTTACCGTACTGTTCGTGATTTTGAACTCATAGCCCATACGCCGGACGCACGCGGCTTTCGAGATGGCGCATCAACGGATCGGCGCTGAGCGGCTTGCCCGTCGAGCGTTCGATGATCTCGCTGGCGGTGTAGCGCCGGCCGTGCTGGTGGATGTGCTCGCGTGTCCAGTTGAGGAGTGCCCCGAACTCGCCTCGCGCGATCTGGTCGTCGAGATCAGGGATCTGCTCGTTGATCGTCTCCCACATCTGCGCCGCGTTGAGATTCCCGAGCGAGTAGGTTGGGAAGTATCCCACGAGACCGAAGCTCCAGTGGACGTCCTGCAGACATCCCGTCGCGTCGTCGGGGACGTCGAGTCCGAGGAAGTCCTTGAACTTCGCATTCCACGCTTCTGGGAGGTCCTGAATCGCGAGCTCGTTGCGGAGCATCGCACGCTCAAGCTCGAAGCGGAGCATGACGTGGAGGTTGTAGGTGCTCTCGTCGCTCTCGACGCGGATGAAGCTCGGGGTCGCGGTGTTCATCGCTTTGGTGAAGGTCTCGACATCGATGTCGTCAAACGCGCCGTCGAAATGCTTGTTCGCGAGCGGCAGCGCCCAGGTCCAGAACGCTTTGGAGCGTCCCACCATGTTCTCCCACATGCGGGATTGCGATTCGTGGATCCCCAGCGAGATCGCTTCGGTCAGCGGCGTGCCGAAGAGACCGGTTTCCTTGGGGATGCCTTGTTCATACAGACCATGTCCGCACTCGTGCATGGTTGATCCGATCGCGTCGGGGAAGTTGGTCGGGGAGTATCGCGTGGTCATGCGTGTGTCGCCGGGACCGAATCCGGAGCAGAAGGGGTGGGTGGTCGTGTCGAGGCGCCCCTTCTTATAGTCGAATCCGAACGCCGCGGTCACGGCTTGTCCGAACGCGTGTTGCTTCTCGACTGGGATCTCGCGATGCAGGAAGTCTACTTTGGGGGGAGTGCCGTTGTCACGGAGCTCGGCGATGAACGCGCTCAAACGATCGCGGAGCGGAGTGAACACGGCTTCAATCTCCGTCGCCTTCGCTCCCGGCTCGTACTCACCCAGCAGCGCGTCGTAGAGCTCGTTGTGCTCGTCGGTCTTGAGGCACGATGCTTTCTCTTTGGTCAGGTCCATGACCTTGGTGAGCGCGGGGACGAAGGACTTGAAATCGTTGTTCGTGCGAGCGACCTTCCAGACATCCTGCGCTTCAGACTGTGCTTTGGCGAGGTTCGCGACGAGGTCCGATGGGAGCTTGGTCGCTTTGTCATAGTCACGGCGCATCTCGCGGAGGTTCGCGCCGTGCTCTGAGGTCGGATCGTTGAGTGAAGAGTCCGCTTCGCACTGCGCGAGCAGATCACCAAGCTTGGTCGATGATGCTCGTTCGTGGATGAGTTTGGCGAGCAGCGAGGATTGCTCGGCGCGAGCGCGGGCGCCGCCGTGGGGCATGTAGGTTTCTTGGTCCCATCCGACGAGGGCGGCGACTGATCCAAGGTTACCGATTTCTCGTTTGAAGTCGCAGAGGTCGGTGTAGTGCTTCGGGAGTGTTTGGCTTGCGGTGGTCATTGGGTCTCTCCGTTTGAATCTATGGTTTGATTATCTTAGTTTAGAGCATGCTGGAGCGCGATGAGTGCGTACGCGGTGATGAGTGTTGGGTTATTCTCCATCCAGCGTTCGTGCTTGATCGAAAAGGATCCGTCGTCTTGCTGGAGTGATTCGAGTGTGTTGATGAGATCGACGCGCCAGTCGTGATCCGCGACGGTGTCTGAGCCGTAGGCATCGAGGGCGCGACCCATGGCGCAGAGGAAGTAGTAGTACCCCTGATCACCCATCCCTGGGTTTTCCTCGAGGGAGTAGTTGGATTCGATCCATCTCCACGCCACGAGGACGCGCGGGTCGTTGGGTGGGAGGTCGGCGAACAGGAGTGATTTGAATCCGGAGTAGGTCATGGAGCCGTAGGCGCGGAGGCGTGTGATCGAGCTGCCGTCTGCGGTGGTTTCTTTGAACTCCCCCGCTTGCGATTGTCCCGGGATGCTGTCCACGGATTCCGCGTCGGGGACGGTCGCGTAGATGAACCCGCCTTGCTTGGACGCGTCCGCGTATGGCATCTCGTTGATGTCCTCGTCCATCTGCACGCGTTTGAGAAACACGAGCGCTCGCTTGTACGCGGGATCTTCGGACGATACTCCGGCATCATGCATCGCTTGGAGGAAGAAGCTGAGGTTCGAGAGGTCGGGACGACCGTGCTTGCCGTAGCCGACGCCGCCGTAGTAGGGATGATCGGGATCGACGGGTTCTTTGAAGTCTGGCGCTTCGATGCCGCCCGTGTTGTTGTTGTGATACTGGACGGTTCTGAGAAACGCGATCCCTGATGCGAGTGCTGAATCGGCGCGATGTGTGCGAGCGTGGCTCAGGGCGCTCACACAGATCGCGGTGTTGTAACTCGGGAGCATGTTGTCGTGGATAGACCCGTCGTCTTTGGCGAATGAAAGGATATAGTCGATGCCGCGCTCAACCATTGGGTCGCTCGCATCGATCCGCGGATCGAGGAGCATTCCGTTGATCACCAAGCCGCTGATTGCGGGGAGGTTTGGACCATTTGGATTGTGTGACCAGCCTCCGGTTTGTTGATCTTGTGACGAACGAAGAAACTCGATCGCGCGATCGATGACGGCTCGTCCTCGTTCATAACTTTGTGCATCGAGCGGTTCAGCGCTGGAGCCGAGAGCAGCTACGCAGAGGACTAGGCATGAGAATATGTTACGGATCATTCGGAATCTCCAAACGGGATCGGGGAGTAAGCAGCTGACAACGCAATCGAAGCAGCAACCACTGCGGCGGATTCTAATCGGAGGGTATGGACTCCGATGCGACATATCTGTGCATCAGACTCGCGCATCGCTGTTCGTTCATCGTCGGACCATCCCCCCTCAGGACCAATGAGTAACCTAGATTGCGTGTCCTTGACTGGAACGATTGTTGATTGTCCTGATCCGTCGCAAACGATCGTTGGGACATCAGTGTTTGCGAGTGCTTCAGCAAAGGTCATCGGGGGTTGAACCAGCAGCGAGCGGGCGCGGATGCACTGCTTGCACGCTTCGTTGATGATCCGCTCGATCCGATCGGTCCGGATGGAGTCGGGATCACGCTCGGAGCGATCGCAGATCAACGGCCTCCACGATTCGACACCGATCTGTGTCAGTTGATCGACCATCCGATCCAGACGATCTCCCTTGGGGATCGCTGAGCAAATCTCAATGCGGGGCTCCACAGACGCGAACATGTCGATGTGATCAAGGAGGATCGCGACCATCGGACGCTGCTTGGATCCTGTGATCTCGGCGATCTCTCCGAATCCCATCGCGCCCTGACCATCCAGGACCCCCACAGTTTCTCCTATGCGAGCGCGTTTGACGCGAGCGAGATGCTGAGCCTCTGGACCCTCGATTGTGATCAGTTCCGGGCAGCGGCAGCCACGCAGGTCCGAGAATATCACACGATGATGGATGGGAGAGGGTGTGGTCATGCGTTCTTGTGTGGTTCGGGATGCGGTCCCAATGGATTCATATCCAAGAGTTTACAGCCGATATCTCTTGAGTTCGAGGGGAATTGGGTCGATCATCTGCATGTTGTGTCAGATTCAGCTGAAGACATCCAACCCGAACTGATCGAGCAGGTCGATGAACTGCTCGAACAGATCGAAGAAACCGCGAAGGCGTACACTCCAGAAGAGGAACGCGCGGTGGAGTCTGGCGCGCTGCTGACTGACGATGGAGCGGTCGCCGAACCACACCCTGAACCTGCAGATCAAACGGAAGAAGCTCCAACCGACTCGATCGAGAGCGCTCAACAGGCGCTCGATGCGATCGAGGATATCGAACAGCAAGCCGAGGGATTGGTGGAGGAGAGTATCGATGCTTTGCTGGATTCAGCAGAAGCGAGCAGCGATGCAGACAATGAGACGACCGACACTTCTGAGCTTGATCTAGAGAGCAGCGAGATCGAAGCCGCGGCTGTAGAGAGCACTGAAGAAGAACAAGAAGCATCGAACCCAGAGTATACGGACACAACAGACGACGCTCTGGAAGGCGCGATTGATGCACTGCTTGAAGAAGAATCGCAAGATTCTGGAGTTGATGAAGAACTCGAAGCGATGCTGTCTCCGAAGACAGATTCTGAATCAGACCAAGCCGATGAAGCTCCTGTCGAATCAGCACAAGACTCTACAGAAGCAGACGACGAATCCACATCACTTGAAGAGATCGAGGCGGCTCTCACAATCGAGAAGGATACAGCATCATCGGAGTCGATTGATGATTCGATGGATCTGCTTGATTCAGCGCTCGCAGAAGCCGCGGACGACATGCTCGAAGGGGATTTCGAGACTGAGGATGGCGAGCTTGTCAGCGGCGATGCGGTCCCAACGGAAGTGGAAGCAGCACTCCAAAGCGATGAGCAACAATCGGATCCTGTTGCAGAGTCCACTACTGAAAATGAGGCATCGATCGAGGAAGCTATTGGGGAGATCCTCGAAGGTGATGCTGTAGAAACTGCAGTTGAAGAGAGTGTCGATTCAGAAACTGACACTGAATCAGGAACAGAGAGTATACCAGAAGCGACTGCTGAGCCGGAAGCATCAACAGAGAATGAAACACCTGAGAAAGCGGATGCCGAGCCTGTCTCTGAGAATGAAGCATCACCACCGACAGAACATTCCCAAGCCGAGCAATCGAATACAGAACCTGACAGCGAGGTTCTTGAAGAGATCCAAGCACTCGAACAAATTGAAGCCGCTGAACCCATTGCTGTTCCCGCGTGGTTTGAACGAACTATTGAAATCGTTCGACCTCGTATTGATCGGTATGACCCTTTCAAGGGCAAAACCATGGATGCCGTCGCGGCTGGGGTGGGCACCGCGATCGTTCTGACATTGACACACGCGCGCCCTCTTGGCGCCAAAGCGGTGCTCGTGATTTCCAAGCCGCTCGCGAAACAATCTCCCGAGATCCGCAACGCGGTAGGGTACATCGCGCTGTGGACGGGGTTCCTCGCAATGGTGGTGTGGATCTACCTAATGATGTTCCGCTCGCCGCACATTCCACAGCCTGACACAGCACCAACGCGTGTCATTGATGCGAGCGAGCCGATCAATCCTGAGCCGAGCAGCGTGCTGCCTGATTCTTAATCCGATTCTGATTCTGCTTGCTGTGCGATCGACAGCATCTCCGCTTCCCACGCGAGATCGAGGTCTTCAAAGCTCAATCCCAAAGCGGATTGCGTTGCCTCCTCGACGCTGACACCTTTACCCATTTCGGAGAACCATGTGTTGCGCGCGTTTCGGCCGTAGAGGTTGGTGATGTAGCGGATCATGGACCATCCTTGCGAGTATACATAGCTCGAATGATTGAGCGCTTCGCCTTTGAAATCGGAGAGTTGGTCCCATGTGCGTCGATCGCCTCGCGCGATCTGCTTCGCGATCGCGATCTCGCGTTCTTCTGGAGAGGTTGATCGGTACTCATCGGCGACGAGCTCCGCGATGCCCTCGAGCGACCACCACGGCGCGTCGATGATGTGCTCACCAAACTCAAAGCTCACAGCATGACCGATCTCATGGGCGAGCAATGACGAGATGTCTTCTACGGAAGTTGATTCGCGTCCGAGAATTTTGATGGACTCTCCAGGCTCATTCCATCCTGCGATTGGATTGAGGTATCCCATCGAGATCGAGAACTGAAGGTCCTGCATCGCCGGATAGATCTTGATCGTCAGCGGATGATGCACATCGCAGTCCATCGCGTCTTCGATTTTGCTCTGGATGCTCGGCACAACCTCCGCGATGTTCTTCGCAAGTTCGTGGTGCTCCTTGGATGACATCACGCGGAGTCCATCGTCGCTTGTGTGCTTGAACTCCCACGCTCTTCCCGCGAAGAGCCAGGGACCGCTCGCTTCACCTCCCATCGGGACGAACAGCGCATTGAACTCGTTTGAGCGAGCGATGGAGTCGGATTCGAGCGTCCAGTGAATGCGGATCTGCATCATCGCGATCTGGTCCGTGATCCCGACGATGAGGTCCTCCATTGGTTCGATCTCGAACTCTGTAACCGGATTGATCTTCAGATCTTCGAACCATGCCCTGAGTTCCGTCGTGAGCACCGGATCGTTGGTGCTTACCTGCGTCATGAACGCGCCGATATCATCCGCACGGACAGCGTCTTCCATAAGACCGAGCGTCTCATGCACACGCTGCGATGGGATCGACGCTTGTGTGATTGAGACAATGCATGCACATACGAGTGTCTGCACGAACTTATGCATTTAGAACTCCGCTTGACGCGGGGCGCGTGGGAACGGGATCACGTCGCGGATGTTCTGCATCCCTGTGCAGAACTGGATCAGGCGTTCGAATCCGAGTCCGTACCCGGCGTGCGGAACGGTGCCGTATTTGCGGAGATCGCGGTACCACCAGTAGTCGTCCTTGATCAGCCCCATCTCGTTGATGCGCTGGTCGAGGACATCGAGGCGTTCCTCGCGTTGTGAGCCGCCGACGAGTTCGCCGACGCCTGGGACGAGGATATCGACCGCCGCGACGGTGTCCGCGGGCGCGCGATCGGTTCCCGAGTCGTTGAGACGCATGTAGAACGCTTTGATGTCCTTGGGATAGTTGATCACCGCGACGGGCTGCTTGAAGTGCTTTTCAGTGAGGTAGCGCTCATGCTCGGATTGCATGTCGCTGCCCCACTTCACGTCGTAGTCGAACTTCTCGTTGCAGCTCTCCAGGATCTTGATCGCTTCGGTGTAGGTGATGGTCTTGACAGGAGACTCCACGATCATCTTGAGACGATCGATGATGCCTTTTTCAATTCTCAGATCGAAGAACTCCAGATCGTCCATCCGCTTCTCCAGCAGATCGCTGGCGCAGCGCCGGAGCATCCCCGCCGCGAGCTCTACATTGTCGTGCAGGTCCGCGAACGCGATCTCCGGCTCGATCATCCAGAACTCCGCGAGGTGACGCGAGGTGTTCGAATTCTCGGCGCGGAAGGTCGGCCCGAAGGTGTAGACCCTGCTGAGCGAGCAGCAGTAGGTCTCGACATTGAGCTGACCAGACACCGTCAGGTGCGATTCTTTCCCGAAGAAGTCCTTGCTGAAGTCCACGCCACCGTCTTCGGTTTTGGGGATGTTGCAGAAGTCCAAGGTCGACACGCGGAACATCTCCCCGGCACCCTCGCAGTCGGAGCCGGTGATGATCGGGGTGTGGACCCAGTAGTAGTCCAGCTCATCCATGTACTGATGCACGGACTGCGCCAGCGCGTGACGCACGCGAGCGACAGCTCCGAAGGTGTTGGTCCGCGTGCGCAGGTGCGCGACCTCGCGGAGGTACTCGAAGGAGTGGCGTTTGTTGCTCGTTGGATAGGTGTCGGGATCCTCGACCCAACCCACGATCTTGACCTCGTGCGCCTGGATCTCGACGGACTGTCCTTTGCCTTGGGAAGCGACGAGCTCGCCCGTGACTTCGACGGAACATCCGGTGTTGAGCTTGCTGACCTCCTCGTAGTTGGGGAGATCATGACGAGCGACGGCTTGGATCGGATCGAAGCACGTGCCGTCGTGGACAGCGATGAAGGAGAGCCCGCCATCAGCTTTGGAGTCGCGCTTGGTGCGGACCCAACCTTTGACGGTAATCGTCTGTCCGGGCTGGGCTTGGAATGCGTCTTTAATCTTGAGCCAGGTCATTGTGGGCCTCGGATTCTTGATTTTGGTGGTGAAAGTCGATCGGCGGATTTCCCAATACATGGGGAGAACCGCTTACGACTGGTGTGGATCGTAGTCGTCGGGAGTGCTGTAAGTGCGCTTTGGGCTCCATCACCGGTACCATACAGGAAACCCCTTGGGCGCCCATGACGAGCGCATCGGGTGATGGAGAAGAACCATGTCAAGCGTCTTTTTGATGATCGGGATCATCCTCGCGGGGATGATCGCCGCCTCGGCCTTCCGTGTCCCCAATAAGAGTGCAAGAGGTGGAATTATCCTGCTTGCGTTCATCGTGCTGATCTTGGGATTCGCGATGTCCTCCGTCCGCTATGTGGGTGCGTCGTCGGTGGGTGTCGTCAAGAAGAATGCGCTGGGACCATCGCTCACACCAGGCAAGATCCTTGCTACTGAGGGCGAGATGGGTATCCAAGCGGATGTCCTCGCGCCAGGCTGGCACCTGTGGTACTGGCCCGTGCTCTACGACGTGGACACACGCCCGCTGATCGACATCCCGGCTGACAAGATCGGTCTGGTTGAATCACGCGACGGGCTCCCGCTGGATCCGGGACAGGTCTTTGCGCCAGAAGTCTCCAACGCGGAGTTCAAGCAGATGGTGGAAGACCCCAAGTTCTTCTTGACCGATGGGAGCGGCCGTAAGGGGCCACAATCCAATGTCCTGACTCCTGGTAAGTATCGTTTGAATCCTGAACTGTTCATGGTCACGATGGTGGACACCACCGAGGTCCCGCCGGCGACTGTTGCGGTGCTCAAGAGCAACTTTGGCGATGAACCCACGCTCAACACTCCGGTCAGCGAAGGCGATGAGCCGGTGATTCTTGCGAAGTCTGGTGAGAAGGGCATCCTCGCTGAGGCGCTCCAGCCCGGGAAATATCCGGTCAACACCAAGGCGTACTCCGTCGCGATCGTCTCCACGCGCGAGACCATTATCCGCTTTACCGCTGGTGAAAAAGGTCTGCTCACGCAGAACGGCATGAACCGGAGCGAAGCGAACGCGAACGAGCAGCGAGAGATTACCGTCCGAACTTCCGACGGCTTTACCTTCCCGGTCGATGTTCGCGTGGAGTACAAGATCGAACCCAAGAACGCGCCGATCGTCGTCGCAAAGCTCGGCTCCGACAGCGCCCCGCTGCTCGCGAAGCTCAACTCGACCGTTCGTGCGATCTTCCGCAACAACGCTGAGAACGTGAAGGCGCTGGACTATGTGAACCAGCGCTCGACGCAGGAATCCCAGTCGCTCGCGATGATCGGGAAGGAAATGGCACGCTCCGGAGTCACCATCACAGGCGTCCGCATCGGTGATGTCGGTGACGAGGAAACGCTCGGACAGCTCCTCAACACCCAGCGTGATCGAGAGATCGCGGTACAGGAACAAGAGACCTTCAAAGAGCAGCAGAAAGCGGCTGTCCAGCAGAAGGAACTCTCCAAGACACTCCAAGAAGCCGAGGAAGAAAAACGACTCGCGACCGCGGCGTACGAGGTTCAGATCGCGGAGCAAGACCAGCTCAAGCGCATCATCCAAGCGAAGGCAGAAGCCGAGGCGATCCAGATCGAGGCACAGGCGCAGGCTAACGCGTACAAGCTCATCGCGGATCAGATCGGGAAAGCAAACGCCGCGATGATCGAGGTGCTCCGAGTCATCGGCGAGAAGGGCATCGAGATCACACCACGCGTGATGGTCTCCAACGGCAACGCTTCCGATGGCAACGGCGAAACAGTCGCGCTCATCGGCACGATGCTCGACCAGATGGTCAAGGACACCGACGAGTAAACAATGCAGTTCATCACTTCAGCCCGCCGAGCACGCTCGGCGGGTTTTTTCGTGCCCCTCGACTATCCTTGATGCATGGCCCGCGCTGACGACATCCAACCGATCTCCCCGCTCGGGATGACGCTCGAAGCGTTCCAGCAGCGCTGCGCCGAGGAAGGCGTTGGACCAGGTCGGGCGCTTGAGGCGTACAAAGCCGTGTTCCGTGATGGAGTGACGCACTCGGCGCCCGCGAAGATCACGCTCCCTGAGATCGTCAAACGCCACGAGGAACCCGTCAACGAGGGGACGACGATCAAGTTCGTCCAGCGTCTGCACAATCCCGATCATCGACTCTCGCATCGCGGGATCGACTTCGACGACATCGAGTCCGTCATCATCCCGATGCTCGGGAGATCCGGGAAGAAAACCCACACGCTGTGCGTGAGCTCGCAGGTCGGTTGCGCGATGGGGTGCGACTTCTGCGAGACGGCGCAGATGGGGCTCATCCGCTCGCTCTCCGCATCGGAGATCGTCGCGCAGTGGTGGGCGGCGTGGTTCGTCGAGGGCATCGAGATCGACAACATCGTGTTTATGGGGATGGGGGAGCCGCTGGATAATCTCGACGAGGTTTTCAATGCAATCGAGTGCCTGACCGATCGCTACGGGATTGGCATCCCGATGGCGAGCATTACCATTTCTACAGTCGGTCGCGTTGATGGTCTGCGTCGCATCAAGAAGCAAGTCCAGCAAGAAGGATGGAAGCGCTTGGGGCTCGCGTTGTCGCTCAACGCGTCCAACGACGAGGTCCGCTCACAGCTCATGCCGATCAACAACAAATGGGACATGCAAGAGCTCCAGGACATTCTCAAAGAACTCAGAGAAGTCCGAGGCGGGCGCAAGATCATGATCGAGTATGTCCTCATCCCTGGAGTCAACGATGCGCTCGAGCACGCCGACGAGCTGGCGCGGTGGATGAAGCCATTCCTCAAAGACCCCACTCGCGAGAAAGCGAAGGGGCACGGCGGGCTGCTCAATGTCATCCCTTACAACCCACGCCGAGATTCTGCATGGCCCGCGCCGACCGAGACTCAGGTTGACCGCTTCATCGATCGCCTGATCACCCAAGGCGTGTTTGTAAATCGGCGGAGGACAAAGGGGCGCGATACGATGGCCGCGTGCGGACAGCTCGGGACCGCGGAGATCCGCAAGCGTGCGTTTGTGCCGATGACAGTTGATTCTCAAGCTTCACGGAACGCACATGACTGAACCAAAGAGCCGTCATCTGAAATTTCTTTGGATTGGCGCACTCGCGGCTTATGTTCTCTTGGTCATCTCGTCACACTTGGTTCAGCGTTCTTCTACTCCTCCTGATCTTTCCGACAGCGATCGCCCATCAGTCACACTCGACGCATTGGATGAGCACCGCCACGACGTATTCGGAAACACGGTCAACATCTATTACGACCAGTACTGGCGACCATCGCTTCCTATTGATACACTCGAATTCAGCTCAGACGATTTCACACCACCACTCCCCGTCCTGCTGCTCCACGGCTCTCCTGGGAACGGCGCGAACTTCCAAACACTCGCGCCGATGATCCAGCAATCCGGCAGGACAGTGATCGCACCCGATCTCCCAGGATCAGGAATGAGCGACTGGGCACTGGACATGTCCTACGTGTCGCAAGCTCGGTATATGTCCAAGCTGATGGACCACCTCAACTTCGATCGGGTACATGTCGTCGGGTGGTCCTCCGGCGGTGGTGTCGCACTGGAAATGGCGCATCAGTTCCCGCATCGCGTCGCATCGATCACGCTGCTCGCATCGATCGGCGCACAGGAAACCGAGGGGAGCGGATCGTACTTCTTTGAGCATGTCAAATACGCAGTGGGCTTAGCGGGATTGGGAGTCGGTCCGGAACTCATCCCCCACTTCGGATTCCTCGGGACATACAGAGAGCGAGCGGGATGGCTCAAAGCGTTCTGGGACTCGGACCAGCGCGAGCTGACACGGATCATGCCGAGCATCGAAACTCCGACGCTGATCCTGCACGGACGCGATGATCCCCTCGTCGCCGCGAGCGGTGCGGAAAAGCACCACGAAATGATGCCAACCTCTCGACTGGTGATGCTCGATGCGTCGCACTTCATGCCGTTCATGCAAGCACAGGAGACGGCGGGGTATCTCAACGAGTTCTTCGATCGTCACGATTCGCCTGGAGTAGAACCACAAACGGACTATCTGAACCTCGCGCCCGTCCCGACACGGCACGGCGGCGACGCGCTGCTCCACTGGATCGGTTCGCTGGTCAAATCCATCCCGTGGTGGTTGCAGCTCATTGGGTTGGTTGTGCTGACGAGGTATCTGCCGCATGTGACAATAGTGCTCGCTGCGATTATGGTCGTAATGATGCGGATCGATCTCGCGGTCGCGATCCTCGGACTGCTCATCGGACGCACGTGGTGGCTCGTCCGCGGCGCCAATGCGCTCGAGCGTCCGCTTAGTGCTTGGAGATGGGTCAGGGGGATCCTGTTTGTAGTTCCCGCGATGCTTGTTGGGATGATCGTCGCAGGATGGGCCGTGGGATTGAGCGAGCGTGTTGGGGTTGTTGGACTGGCGCTGGGATGTGTGATGACGCTGGTAGTCGTGCACGGCTTGCGCCTCATCATCACCTGGAGCGGACGCCAACGCATCAAGGGCTGGTTCCGACGCGCGACCAATCATGAGTACTGGCCGAGAGTGATCATCTACTTGCCCGTCCTCTGGTGGGGTGTCAAACGCATGATCCGGCGCGGACTCCAGCCACTCACCGCGGTCAATCCCGGATACTCCTACGACGGCGGCGTGCAGGGCGAATCCAAGATCGATCTCAACACCAAACTCGGGGACAGCGACGATCCCGAAGAGTCCGTCCTCCACTGCATGCTCATCGACAAATCCACTGCAGACGCTCGCACGCAAGCGGCGCTGCGCGCGATCCAAGACGACGCTGAGCTCGGAGGATTCCCGATCATCGCCAAACCCGATGAGGGCGAGCAGGGCCGCGGCGTCAAGCTGCTCAAGACCATTGATGACGTGCGCGGATACTGTGAATCTTCGGGAGAGCCGTTCGTGCTCCAGAAGTTCCATCCCGGTCCCCACGAGCTTGGGGTGCTGTGGATGCGCCACGAGGAAGCGATCCGTAATCCCGACTATGACGGCCCGAGCGGGTACATTTACGCGATCACTATCAAGCACTTCCCAACCCTGCGAGGCGACGGCAAGCACACGCTCCGCAAGCTCATCCTCTCGCACAAGCGCCATCGCGCTCAGCCCAGCGTGTTCTTTGAGCACAACAAGACGCGCCTCAACTGGGTTCCGGATAAAGGGCAGAAGGTCCGTCTCGGGATCGCAGGCAACCACGCGCAGGGCGCGAAGTTCACCGACGGCGAGCATCTGATCACCCCTGAACTCACCGATCGGATCAACCAGATCATCGACGGCTTCGATCAACGCGCCGGCAGCGGGTTTGACATCGGTCGGTTCGACCTCCGTTGTGCTTCGCTCGACGAACTCGCTCAGGGCAGAGGGTTCGGCATCGTCGAACTCAACGGACTCACCAGTGAGCCGACCAATTTGTACGACCCCAAGCGATCACTGTTCTGGGCATGGCGCGTCCTGCTGGGACACTGGACACAACTGGAAAGACTCGCCGAAGCACGCATCGCGACCAAGACCGGCGAGCCCGTCGATGATCGCACGTGGGACCGCATCCGCAACGCGCTCATCCGCTCGATGATTTGATTTCAGTATCAGGGTTGGAGTCGTGTCGAAGACCACTCGCCCGCGATAGGTTGATCGTTCTCGATCCGCAGGTCCCTCGTCCAGCGCGCCCGATCGTGGATGCGCCCGACTCCGCCGGCCCAGAGTTCCATGTGCATCGCGTGGAGACGGAACCCTCCCCAGTGGGGTGGACGCGGGATCTCGATGTCCTCGCCGTTCATCAGTGCTGATGCATCGAGATTCAGTTTGCTGATCACTTCCGATGCCTTGTTCAGCAGCGCCTCGCGGGATTCGATGGGCTGGGACTGATCGCTGATCCACGCGCCAAGTCTGGACTCCAATCGGCGTGACGCGAAGTAGCGATCCGATTCTTCCTCGCTCGCGTGGACGATCGGCCCTCGGATACGGACTTGACGCTCGTACTTGTCCCAGTGGAAGACGACGGACGCGAACGCGTTTGCGGCGAGCTGCTTACCCTTCGCTCCGTTGTAGTTGGTGTAGAAGACGATCGATCCGTTGCTGGGTTCGATTTCTTTGCACAGCACGATCCGGGAGTCGGGGTAGCCGTCCTCGTGGAGCGTGGAGATGGTCATCGCGTTGGCGTTGGGGGTGATCCGCTCGTTCCACGCTTGGTCGAACCATTGCTTGAAGATCGGGAACGGCGAGGCGGGGAGATCGTCCGGGAGCCGTTCTCCTTCGTCGTAAAAGTGGACAGTTTCGGTTTGTTCGCTCATCGTGTGATTCTATGGGGGATTGGGAGAGAATTCGATGTGAATAAACTGATGGATGCTGACAGAGCGGGGTGAGCATGCCAATATACCTGCTGTGAGTGAGACGACTACCCAATCCAACTACCTTGCTGGCCAAGAGACCAAGCCTTGGGGCAAAAAGCGGAAGCCGACGATCGATGCCGGGGAGTTGTTCGATCGCTCTCCCCCCCACCACATCGATGCAGAACGCTCGTTGTTGGGGTCGATCCTCCTCGATCCGATGGTCCTGACGGAAATCGTCGAGATTGTCTCGACTCCAGAACAGTTCTACAAGGAAGCACACGGCACCATCTTCTCGTGTCTGCTCGAAACCTTCGAAGCGCATCAGACTGGGGATCTCGTCCAGCTCGCGGAAAGCCTGCGCGCCAAGGGGGTCCTCGATCAAGTTGGCGGATCGACTTATTTGATGGAACTCGCGGAAGCCGTCCCGAGCGCTGCGAACGCTCCGTATTACGCGAAACTGATCGGGGACAGCTGTCGGCTCCGTAAACTCATCGACGCGGCGGGTCAGATCATGTACGAAGCGTACACGCAAGGGGGTGGATCTCCCGGCGCCGCGAAGGATGTCGTGGATCAAGCGGAGAAACGAATCTTCGACATCGCTTCCGAGGACATCAACGCGGAACCCGATTCGCTCAAGGAACTGCTGATGCAGGAGATGATCCGCATCGAGCAAGCCGAGGGAAAGACGGTAACTGGACTCCCAACTGGATTCGATTATCTTGATGAGCTTCTCTCTGGACTCCAGCCTGAAGAAATGATGATCCTCGCGGCTCGTCCTTCGATGGGAAAAACCGCGATTGCGCTGAACATCGCGGAGCAACTCGCGTTTGGTGGTTCAACACCTTGGCAGCACAAAGCCGACGCCGTGCCGGTTCCGGTTGGTGTTTTCTCTTTGGAAATGTCACGCGGTGCGCTCACGCAGCGTCTGCTCAGTGCGCGCTCAGGAGTGGACTCTTCAAAACTCCGATCTGGACAGGTCACAGACGGCGAGTGGGAGAAACTCCAACGCGCTTCGGGAGAACTCGCAGAAGCGAAGATCATCATCGACGATACCCCCGGCATGACGGTGCTCGCGCTGCGTGCCAAAGCACGGCGGATGAAGCAGCGCCACGACATCCAGTGCATCGTCATTGACTATCTCCAGCTGCTGACATCACCCGGATCGGCACGCGAATCGCGTCAGGTTGAGGTCTCTGAAATTTCACGCTCGATTAAAGCGCTGGCGCGAGAACTGAAGGTGCCTGTGATTTGTCTGGCGCAGCTCAATCGTGGCGCCGAGCAGCGCGAGGGGAATCGTCCGAAGATGAGTGATCTGCGTGAATCGGGTTCGATCGAGCAGGATGCGGATGTCGTCGCGCTCCTTCATCGAGAGTCCTACTACCATCGCGGTGATCCGGCATGGGATCCAACCAGTCCAGAGTTCGATGAGGACAATCGCGAGAAGCTCAACATGACTGAGCTCATCATCGCGAAGCAACGGAATGGTCCAACAGGGACCGTCAAGCTCGTATGGGATTCGTCCATCGTCCGATTTAAGAACTGGGACTCGATGCACTCGGGGAGCTCCTACGGCTACTCCAGCGAGTTCAGCAGCGGTGGTGATGGAAGCGGCGGCGGGAACAACGGCTACGACGGACCGGGATTCGATCCCAATCCGCCGCAACCTGCACAGGACTTTGCACCAAACCCTCCAAGACAGAGCTTCGCGCCTGGCGCCAAGACTGGACCAGAGGCGGACTTCCGTGATGGTTCAGGGAACGACGTGCAGTTTGATGACGACGACGATCTGCCGCCGTTCTGATTGCTTATCGCCTTCGGCGTGAGATTA
>WUAJ01000160.1 GCA_009827215.1 Phycisphaeraceae bacterium | reverse complement strand
CGTGCTGTGCATGTACGGGATGTGGATCGGGGGGGCGCTCTTGGTGGCGGCGAGTTGTCGAGATCCGCTTGGTAGGATGATCGCGGTGGGGATTCCGGCTTTTATTGCGGCGCAGGTGCTTATTAATGTGGGGATGAACCTCGGGATGCTCCCGATCATCGGGATCACGCTACCCTTTGTGAGTTATGGCGGGTCGAGTTTGCTGACCTGCTGGGTGATGACGGGGCTGATTGTGAATGTCGCGCTTCACCGACCTAGGCCGCCTTACAGGGCTTCATTTGAGTACGCGGATGACGATGGACCACCAGGAAACAGCATGCAACCAACGAGGCCTTATGGACGAGCAGCGGGATTCTCGGGGCGCGCGATCACACGATAAAAAACAGGGGGATCCGATCGCGTTTGCGGAGGATCTGCTGGCGCTGGTTCCCAGCGATGCGTGGATTGCGCGGACGCGGGAGTTCGGGATCGAGCTTGAGGATCGGGAGATTGAGCTGTTGGGGAAGTACCTCGCGGCGCTGATGGATGTGAACACGCGGACGAACCTGACGGCGATCCGGGATGCGGAGCAGGCGTGGGATCGGCATATCTTTGATGCGCTGACGCTGGTGGGGGTGTTGCATGAACTGCCTGAGTCGGAAGGACGCAAGCGGGTGATTGATGTGGGGTCTGGCGGTGGACTTCCTGGGGTGCCTTTGGCGATTGTGATGGGGGATGTGGACTTTGTGCTGCTGGATGCGACGAAGAAGAAGACGGACTTTATTGCTCGGTGTGCTGAGTGGTTGGGACTGGAGAACTTGTCGGTGATCAACGGGCGCGCGGAGGGCGTGGGTCAGGACAAGGCGCATCGCGGGATGTACGACGGCGCGATGGCGCGTGCGGTGGGGAAGGTCGCGATGATCGCTGAGCTGACGGTGCCGATGGTCAAGGTGGGGGGCTTGGTGGTGCTGACCAAGGGCGAGCAGGCGGACGAGGAGCTTAAGCAGGCGAAGAAGGCGCTGCACATGCTGCACACGCATCATGTAGGGACGGTGGAGACACCTACGGGGCGGGTGGTTGTTTTGGAGAAGCAGCGGACGACGCCGAGGATGTATCCGAGGAAGGACGGGGAACCGAAGCGGTCGCCGCTCGGAGTGGGGAACTCGTGACTCACGATGTTGAGATGTTGCTGGGGGCGGGTGGTCCGATCGCGGAGCGGCTAGGGGAGGGGTATGAGCCTCGTGATGAGCAGCTGACGATGGCGGCGGCGGTGGATCGCGCGATGGAGTCGGGTGGGCATCTGTTTGTGGAGGCGGGAACGGGGGTTGGGAAGAGCTTTGCGTATTTGGTGCCTGCGATTGTGCGGGCGATGCGGGAGCGGACGAAGATTGTGATCGCGACGAACACGATCGCGTTGCAGGAACAGCTGGTGAAGAAGGATATCCCGCTGCTGCTTGATGCATTGGCGGGGTTGAGTGGGGAAGTCGAAGACGAGGAGCGTCCGATCAAGGCGGTGCTTGTTAAGGGACGCGGCAACTACATGTCGATTCGTCGGCTTCGGCTGGCAAGCGAGCGGCGGAACAAGTTGTTCTCGGATGGGCCGTCGCGGCGGTCGCTCGATGTGATCGAGGACTGGGCGTACGGGACGGAGGATGGGACGCTAAGCACGCTGCCTCCTGTCGAGCGGATGGGGGTGTGGAGCAGTGTGCAGTCGGATTCGACGAACTGCATGGGGCGCAAGTGTCCGCATCATGGGGATTGCTTTTATCAGGAAGCGCGAAGGGACATGGAGGATGCGGATCTGCTGATCTGCAATCACGCGTTGTTCTTCTCGGATCTGGCGCTGCGGATGCAGGGGACGGGGTTCCTTCCTGAGTATGACCATGTGGTGCTCGACGAGGCGCACGGGGTGGAGGACGCGGCGGCGGATCACTTTGGGTTGTCGCTGAGCGAGGGGCGGGTGAACTTCTTGCTGCGTCAGTTGTATCAGGAGCAGACGCAGCGGGGGTATCTGGCGCAGTTGTCGCTGGTGACTGGGGATATTGAGCCGGTGGATAAGGCGGTGCAGCTGGTGCGCGAGGCGCAGCGGTGCAGCGAGGCGTTCTTTGATGCTCTCAATCGCAAGATGGTGAGCGGGGAGTTGGTGAACGGGCGCGTGCGGGCGCCAGGGATTGTGCCCAATGTGCTCAGTGATGCGATGAACGATCTGTACCTGCGTCTGAAGCGGCTGCGGGACGATGTAGTGAGTGAGGCGGATCGGTTTGAGCTCAACGCGTTTGCGGTGAGAGCGAAGGAGATCGCGGACCAAGCGGAGACGCTCATTGAGCAGACGGCTGAGAAATGCGTGTATTGGATTGAGACCTCGGGGCAGCCTGGCAGGGGCGGGGTTCGGGTGACGCTGGCGTGCAGTCCGACGGAGGTCGCGCCGCTGCTCAAGGAGCATCTGTTTGGGATGGACGCGTCGGTGGTGCTGACTTCGGCGACGCTGACGACGCGGGAGGTGGAAGCGGATGAGACTCCGGAGCATGCGGAGACGGCGTTTATGCATGCGCTAACACGGCTTGGGGGCGAGGGGGCGAGCACGCTGCAGCTTGGGAGTCCGTTTGAGTATGTGTCGCAGGTCGAGGTGTTTGTGGACACGAGTGTGCCGACTCCGAAGCGGGGTTCGGTGAATATGAATGGCGAGAGCTTCGAGGATGCGATCGCGTCGCGGATTCATGATCATGTGGTGGCGACGGACGGCGGGGCGTTTGTGCTGTTTACGAGTTTCAAGCTGTTGTATCAGACGGCGCAGGAGCTTCGGCGATCGTTTGAATCGATGGGGTACGGCGTGTGGGTGCAGGGGAAGGATGGTCCACGCACGCAGATTCTGGAGGAGTTCCGGGAGCATGATCGCGGGGTGTTGTTCGGGGCTTCGAGTTTTTGGCAGGGGGTGGATGTGCGCGGCGATCGGCTCAGGAATGTGATTATTACACGGCTTCCGTTTGAACCGCCGGATCGTCCGATTGTGGAGGCGCGGAACGAGTTGATCCGCGAGCGTGGGGGAGATCCGTTCCGGGATGATTCGCTGCCGAGGGCGGTGATCCGGTTTAAGCAAGGGTTTGGAAGGTTGATCCGCTCGAGCAGTGATCGTGGGCGCGTGGTGGTGCTTGATCCGCGGATCGTGACGACGGGGTACGGGCGTGCGTTTCAGAAGGCGATTCCTGGTGGGGTGGAGCTTGTGAAGCTGGGGAGTGGTGTGTAGATTGTTTTTGATTTCGCGCAAGTTGGTCGGATGAGCAACGACTATGGGTTGAAAGGGGATTGACATGAGTTCATATCCGCAACCGATAGCGACTGAGTCCGGGTTTATTGATGATTTGACGGCGTTGAAGATGTACGCGAGGCGTGGGGATCCGAGCGCGTTTGATGTGCTCGCTCGTCGGTATCAGAATATGGTGCTCGCGACATGCCGGCGTGTGCTTCGCAATGAAACGGACGCAGAGGATGCGGCGCAGGATACATTTTTGAAGTTGGCACGGCACGCGGGATCGATCCGATCGCACGCAGGGGCGTGGCTCCATGCGGCGGCGATGGGGTGCTCGATCGATTTGATGCGACGCGCGGAATCGCGACGAAAAGCAGAGCGCGCTGCGGGGATCGAAGGGGCGAGCGTGCGTGCTGATGGCGCTGAAGAGTATGCGCTGTGGAGTGAGATTGAACCGATGCTTGATGAAGCGATCGCGGCGCTTGATGTTGCGGATCGTGAGCTGATTGTTGGGCGGTTCCTATGTGATCGATCGCAGCGAGAGATGGCGCGGGAGCTCGGGGTCAGTGATGGGACGCTGCAGAGACGGACGACCAAGGCGCTCAATCGATTGCAGAAGAACCTGGTCGCGAAGGGGCTTGTTGTTGGTGGTGTCGGGGTGCTGAGCACCGCTCTGGGATACGCAACGCTTGGTCACGGGAGTCCGGTGCTTGCGGGATCGATCTCGAAGATTGGGTTGGTGGGTATTGCAGGGAACTCGTCGAAATCGGTGCTGTTGAGTAAGGGTGTGCTGCTGGGTGGTGCAGCGGTGATGCTTGCTGGGGTGTTGTCTGTTGCGGTGATGAACTCCGGAAGCCGAGGTGGTGGGGGAGGTCTCGGAGCTGTGTTTGGGATTGGGGGTTCGCAAGTTGAACCTGGTCCTGAGCGTCCGAGTGGGACGATCGGGCCGTTTGAGATCGTCTCGGCGGGTGAGCGAGGTTCGTTTGATCGAGGCGTGTGGATTACGGAGGACGCGTTTGTGATCAATCATGGGATTGATCCGAAATCCGGAGAAGTGAAGAGCGCTCGGCTCAAGATCCTCAGAATTGATCGATCACCGGAGGATGACGGAGTGGTGCTGCTTCGAACTCGAGTGGAGCGAATTGAGCCGCTTGGAGATGAGTGGAGTCGGTTCAAGCGTGGTCAGCGTGTGGAGATGAGTGCGGAGTTTGATGATGTTGGGCGATTGGTGATCAAGCCTTTGACGGAGGGGGTGCAACTCGGTCGGAATGAACCGAAGTGGTTTGGGGTGCGTCCCCCGAAAGGGTGGGCGGAGCATGGTCGTGTTCCCGATGATGCGGGGGTGTTTGGATTGAATGGGCCTTGGACAGAGGCGGAGCGGATTCCGTTTACGATCACGAATCGTGAGATCAAGTTTGGTGCTCAGAGCTGGACGGCGGCGAACTATCGCATCATCGAGTGGACTCCGATGGATGGGTATTCGCGCGTGCTTTCGGTGTACGCGACTGGTCGTGATCCGCGATTGATCGGGACTCGGTTCCGGCTGCTGTTGCGTGAGGATGAAGAGGGGTATTCGATCGCGTATTTCATTCCTGGATCGACGCAGAGTAATCAGTGGCCGAGCTCGTTTGAGTACAGCGCTGAGAATCCGGTGCAGATTGTGACGATTTCGGGGGATGATTGATGCGTGCTTCACAGAGACAAGGGTTCACGCTCATCGAGATGTTGGTCACGATCGGGATTGTTGCGGTGCTGCTGACATTGGCGATTCCAGCGCTCAAGCACGCACGGGATTCGGCGCGTCGGGCGCAGTGTCTGACGAATGCACGGCAGATCGCGGCTTCGGTCAATGTGTTTGCGGGATCGAATCGGGATCGGTTCCCAGAGAATCGGACGATCGTGAATGATGGTGAGTACATCACTTGGCGCGGACGGTTTCTGGAGGAGGGGTATGTGTCGTCTGATGAGGGTTGGGGGTGTCCATCGCATCCGGATCCCGGACCTCGCTCTGAGCTTGGGTACAGCGAGGATGGATTGACTTGTGTTAGTGATGTGCGCTCGAGTTATGCGATCAATGGGCATGTGTTATGGCGGGCGGGGATCACGGATGATGATGCGAAGCGATCGGATACTGTGATCAGGAGGCCGAGTCATACGATTCTGATCGCGGAGACGAATCGTGCGTTTGCTGATCTGCGTGTGAGTAATCCAAACATCGCGAACTACTATGGGGATTATCCAGGGCCGTATTGGTACTGGCATGGTTGGGATGCGGTGTACTCGTTTCAGGATGGG
>WUAJ01000159.1 GCA_009827215.1 Phycisphaeraceae bacterium | reverse complement strand
CGTAGTTCGAGGGGCACGAGCACAGAACAGATGTGCCGCTGTTTGGTACAACTCTTCGATTTACGGAGGAAGTGATATCCAAAGTGATGTCAAACAAGAAGGTCATTGGGTGTTCCCAGAAACCAACTTGTTTGCGAAAGACGCTCAGCATGTCGGAGGAAGTGCAACGACTGGCGATCTTGGAGGGATCCAGGGCCAGTTCAGAACACCTCGCCAATCCTTCATGATCCGATTTGATGGAGAGACTGGCCAACTCAGCAGATCTACAGAACCGGCGTTGTTCATCGCTCCTCGCAAGAGCCGTGAGCGTCCATTTGGGGATCAGCCCAATACAACGGATCGATGGAAGCGTGTTGATCTTGCAGACAATATCCAACGATGGGGGATCCGCATGCTTTCGGGATCGGACACCGACTCCGATGGAACCCATTGGACGATCCAGGATCAATACACCAGAGCCTTGTGGATGGGCAACATCTCCCACGACACCGTACTGGTCAAAGCAGTAACCCGAGTCGCGCTCTATAACGAACAAGATATGGCACAGGATCTTGGTGCACGCGGCCTCAATCGTGTCACCGGCACACTCTACAACGCATACGACCAAACCGATTCCGAATCAGAGATTATGTTCGATGAACTCCTCTGGGCCGGCGCATATCCAGGGGAAGCCCAAGTCCGTGATCGCATCAATCGATGGATCGAAGGCGATACCAACGGTGATGGACAAATCGTCTTCGATACTGAAGATCTCGAACTTCTCGATGAACCACGCTCTCGCTTGTACCTCATTAGTCCCTACTCGGGACAGCTCCAGGAGGTCTTCCGATGAGCACATTGCATCGTCAACAAAATGATCGAGCATTCACGCTCATTGAGGTCATGATCGCGATTCTGATCCTGGCGCTCGGACTGCTTGGACTCGGCGCCGTGTTCCCTGTCGTGATCACACAGCAACGCAATGCCAACGCTGTCGTCGAAGGCGAGAGCGTCGCGAGCATGGCAGAGTCGATCGTCCGTTCATCCTCAGAAGTCATCGATTTCTCAGAGTGGTTTAATCCGATCAGCACGAACAAGTTTGGTTATAACGGAACAGCGCCGACTGCTCCAATCACTTACGAATGGGTGGTCGGTCCACTTGATCCATACGGTACATATCCGAATCCACCTGGGTTCGAAGGTGGTCTGATGGGATCGGAGACAGGGAACTGGTTTTTCGATCTTGACAACCTCCCGAATATGTCAGATCCAAACGAGTTCAATCAAGTTCTAACAGTCGCGGATCGCCTGTTCCCGCAGCCTTACTCTGGGAAGGACCCAAAGTATGTCTGGGATATCGTCGCTCGCCGTCAGCCGGGAACGAATCGCCCGCAGCTCGCGATCTTCATCCGTCTGATCGATCAGCGGATCAGGGTCCCATCGGAAGGAACTCTCAGTGATGTGATCGTCACTGGATACATGGTTGATGATCCCGTCCTTCCAGTAGCGCTCGATCGCACTACCGGTCGTCCAGTAGTCGACACAGGCAGATCTGCGGACTCTGACTTTGTCTACGCTGCACCACAGACTCTGCAAGTACAGGTCGTGAAGGATCATCTTGATTGGCTGATCATCGAGGACGCAGAAGACCCTTTCATTAATACATCCGTTGCATTTGCATCCGAGCCGGGACAAAAGTTGGTTGACAACACCGGAACTGTTCGCACAGTCCTTGGGCCAGCGAAGGGACCCGATGCGAATATCCCGAATACACGAGTCCTGCGTGTGGATCCACCGTTTTTACCGAGCCAGGCTGTTGGTGACAGCATGAGTTACGCGCCAAATCAGAATGATCCAGAATTACAGAGTTCTGAACTCCGCGAAGCCGCCCGTGCCTCATGGGTTCGGCAGGTCGTATTCACACCACGCACACCTCTCGCTGTCCGTGTGATCACGCTTGAGGAGGTGTCACCATGATTCGCACTAAATCGAATCAACGAGCATTCACAATCATCGAGATCATGGTCACAGTTGGCATTCTCGTGCTCATCGCGGCGGGTGTTTCCACAATCTTCACTTCAGTCGCGGACACTGTGAATACTGGTCGCCGTGTTGCCGAGCTCAATCGCTACGCTGCACAGCTCGAACGGGTGATGAGGACAGACTTCGAAAACATGACCCGGGACGGCTTTCTGGTCATCACCCATCAGTACGCGCCAGGCGATGATCCGATGAACGGATTCAATGATCGCGATGTCCAACTCAGTCCGGCAGATAGTTCGGATCAGAACAACAACAACGATCCTGGAAGACCGCGTCGAGTGGATGAGATCATGTTCTTTGCACGAGGCGATTTCGAAACTTCTCGCCGCACCATCGCTCCAGGGATGGTCGCACGATCAAGCGAAGCCGCAATCTACTACGGACACGGGCAGAAGCGTCGCCCCGATCTCGAGCGTAGTACTGATCCCACTCTGGGTTCCCAGCAAGCGAACCTCTTCTTCAACCCATTTGTGAACGACAACAACATCCGTTTCAATGTAGCGAGCGGCATGAATCAAGCCGGACTCGGTACACAATCCACTGATGGAGGGTTTAACCCGAATCAATACGCGAGCGATTGGGCGCTGCTTCGTCATGTCACCTTGCTCGTGAAGCCCCAGACCTCTGGTCAGGATCTCCCTGATGAGTTGTTTGGATACACCAGAATCGGACCACAACGAGCATTGCTCGAAGATTCTCCGCGACAAGTAGCTTTGCAGCCCGCCGCTCGTTCGATCTTCAACTCGCTCTCACAGACTGGATTCGATAATCTCCCTGACACGACTGGTGGATTCGTAACTCCCAAATGGTTTGGTGATCGCAACATCCAAGTGGGTGGTCCGATCGCTCTACCAAGCTACACAGATCCGGCGATGCGTTCATCGGGGATCGTGGATATCGTGACCGACGATCTTTCACGCATCCGCTCAATGCTTTATGGGATCGCGGGATCTACTGATATCGCCTTTGATGAACCAACTGACTATTGGGCCCGATCGAATCCGAATCGCATCCGCACACCAATGGATATCTCCTATGACGAGTTTGCTTCCGTCTTCTGGGAAGATCCGGCTTTGTCACCAAGCCCTTCTGGTTCGAGCAATGTTGCATTGCCACTTACCGGAGCAAGTTCTCCCCAGTTCACGAATGTGCGTGCTTGGATGATTGATGCACTTCCATCGATCTGGGAGTTCAGCACAATTGATGAGCCCACGCAACTCTCGCGTATCCGCTACGAGGATGTGCCAACCCGACTCCTGTTTGCTGCAAATGCCTTTGGGAATCCATCGGATGACAACACCAAGCGGCTCCGTACATATGCAGAAGCAAACCAGGAGATGCTGGGATCAGCAGTGTTTGTTCCAAAATGCACCGAGTTTATCGTCGAGTGGTCCTTTGGGTTCATCGATCCATCAATCACTTCGCCTGCAGATCCGCGTTATAAGCAGATGCGTTGGCATGGTCTTGAGCGCTGGATCGATTCCAACAATGACGGCTTCATCGTTACCACTGGGAATGGAGTCGATGCTGGAGAGGATCAGATCGTCGCGACTTATTACGACAAGCGAACGACTGTTGCAGATGACCCCGCGGCTGAGTTAATTGTAGGTCGTGCTGGCGGTGACACTCCTGACACAGAGATCGCGACCTTCGGATACCCAGATGAGTTCGGTAATGAATGGCCTTGGCCAAAGTACATCCGGATCACTATGTCGATCGCTGATCCGAACGATCTAAATATCGAAGAAACCTTCCAGATGGTCTTCGAAATCCCGGACGCATCGGTGAACTGATCGCGTCCTGAAATGAACCGGCAAGGGGCGCTGCGAGCACCGCGCAGCAATGACACGCCGATACACCCCATTGGTGCAGCGCACGCGTACGAAGCGTGCACGGAGTATGCAATGACGAATCAGCCAATCCAGCATATGCAGCGAAGCCATCGCCGAGGATCCGCGATCCTCATCGTAGTTGGGACGCTCGCGCTCATCGCTGTCTTCGCCGCAATCTATATCTCAGTTGGGCAAGGTGATCAACGAGTCGCTCGCTCGATTCAGAACAAGCAGTCTATCGAAGATAACGCTGATATCTTCGCGGACCATATTCTCGGCATCCTTCGAGATGATCGTCTCGATACGACAGTTCAGTATTCCGACTCAGGAAATATCTTCACCGTTCGTGAAGTCACCGATGCGCCATACACCGATTGGACAATGCGATCAGAGTCCACCGATGAGTACGAGCTGTTCAATCCATCCGGTCGTCATAGCCTTGGTGGACTGACCGCTTCGACCGATTATCGCGTGAGTTCCGATCCCTGGCTCGCATCCACAACCCCAACCTACCTGGGTGATCCCGGACAGCCTTCCAACGGCAATGACCTCCGCCCCTTTGCGTCCCTTATGCCGGGAGACGGGACAAGCTACATCGCTGGACGCTACTCATCGAGCTTTCTCGATAACCGTGATTGGTTTCAGATCACCAACATCGCTCCGGATGGACGATTTGTAAACCTGTTCAACCTGCGAGCGGGGACCGCAGAGTCCAACGGATTCGGTGATACCAATGTCGGTGGTTTCGATTCCGAGTCAGGATACGGCACATTCACCCGAACCGATGGAACAGTCGTCCGCCGTATGAGTGAGTACCTCTCACTCTGGAAACCGGATCGTGATGATGCAAACGCACGCATCCAAACGATGGTTCCCCAAAGCGAGGGGATCTGGATGCCAGGTCGTAACGATCCAGAACCTGGACATGGAATCACAGATGATCTTGAGAATGTTCCAGCAGTCTGGAGCATGTACCAGCGATTCATGTTCATGCCGATCAATCAGCCCTTCATGACCGTCAACCGAAACGGTCAGATCGCAACCTGGGCCGATCCCGATTACGCCCCATATCAATACGCCGACGCTGATGGCGATGGCATGGCTGACTCGAGGTGGTTTGAACTCACCGCCGCTCGCGATACGCAATCGGGAAGTTCAAATGAGCGCGACGATATCGAGCGTCTGTACGACGCTGGGCGCATGCGACTCTTTGCTGCAGCACGCATCGTTGATCTCTCATCCATGGTCAATGTGAACACCGCGCTTGATCAACTCGCGATGCCAGAACCGGATATGGGTGGTGCGTACGGAGCAACCCCAGCGGATGTCGACCTCCGCCGTCTGCTCTCGATGTCTGATGCCGCCAACAACTACTCGCTCGCCGCGCTCGGTGGTTTGTCTCCAAGGTTCTTCCATAGACCAACGATGTCATCCAACACCGTCGGAGGGAACAACACCGACAAGGTCGCTGATGACGATTACTTCAAGTACTTCAGCAGAGCATGGGATGATCCGCAGTTCACGCAACGCAAGAGCATTCAGCCTTACACAAACGCGCTGAGCATCGGTAGATTCGCGTACGATGCGATCAAACGCGGAGTCGAGTTTGGTGAAACGCTCGACAATCGCTATTACGCATGGCCCCCAGAGTTTGCTGAGTTCAACGGC
>WUAJ01000158.1 GCA_009827215.1 Phycisphaeraceae bacterium | reverse complement strand
TCATCCTGCTCCCTGTTGGATGGTTCTTCTCCAATGGATGGAACTCGTCCATCCAGGAAAAAGCGACCAAAGCCTACAGCGACGAGAAGCGCAAGCTCACGCAAGCAAGCACCGTGGATTACACACTCCCACGCGTACTCAAAGACGAGCAGCCGCTCACCGAGTCACGCGCCCCCAACGCGATCGTCACCCGCTTCTACAAGGATCGCAAAGAACAACGCGAAGCGCAGGTCGATGAAGTCATCGAGCGCGGGACCGCGTTCAATCAAGCGAACCACGATGTCCCTGTCAGCAATCTGCTCCCCAAAGCCGAGTCCGCGAGCGAACTGCGCCGCAACGGATACAAACTCGGACAGCTCGTCGCGGGAACCGTTGAAGCCCCATCGATCTACGAGCGTCTGCTCCGCAAGCTCAACGCCGGGAACGCCCCCGATGCCAACGCGCTCGCTTCTTCGCTGAGTCAGTACAAAAAGCAGCAAGAAGAGTCCTATGCCGCGACCAGCGCGGATGGACGCGTCTCAGATGAAGACGCCAAGCGTCTCGAGCAAGACCTCATCAAACGCCGCTTGGGTGAATACGCCGGTCGCGCTGAGTCCATCGCGTTCTACTGCCCGCTCGGCTCAATCCAAACCGCACAACCAGATGACGGCTTCTCCCATGTCCCCAGCACCGAGCCGGGATACGACTCGATCACCGAGTCCAGCGTCTACACCTGGGTCTGGGATTACTGGATCATCTCCGACATCCTCCGCGCTGTTGGTGCCGCAAACACCGACCAATCAGGAGTCTCCCTCGCGGTCCCCGATGCGCCGATCAAGCACATCGAACGCATCCGTGTTGATCAGTTCCTCGTAGCCGATGCGGTCATTGATGTTGATGTCGACGACTTCGGTGGTCGAGGTGGACGAGGCGGACGAGGTGGTCGTGATCCAAGCCCTTCGTCATCCAACGACGAGGATCAGTTCAAGGTCTACACCGGACGCAACCAGCAACCCAACGACGCGTTCGATGTCCGCTACGCAGAGATGACCGTCATCGCGTCATCCGAAAAACTACCAGCACTTTTCGACGCGCTCGGAAAGACCAACTACATGACCGTCGTCGATGTCGACCTCGAGCAAGTCAATGTCGAAGAAGCACTCCTCGATGGCTACTACTACGGCGACGACCATGTCGTCCGCGCACACCTCAAAATCGAAACCGTCTGGCTCCGCGCATGGACCAAAGATCTCATGCCAGACTCCGTCAAAACCACGCTGGGAATCCCGCTCGACCAGAACGAAGAGTTCTCCGACGGCTAATCCAACAATCAGTCCAAGAACAGCATAAAGACAAACACCCACACGCAAACGAGAACAAATCATGAAACTCAAAGGCGTCAACCCAATCGCGCAGCACATCGAGAAAGTCGTCCTCGGACTCACCGTCCTGATCTTTCTCGCCGTGATCTCCATGCAGTTCGTCACCTCGCCGAACAATGTCAAAGCCGGATCACGCGAAGTCGCGCCAGATCAGATCTACAACGAGCTCGCTTCCACTGCAAGCGCTCTCCAAAGCCAGATCTCCGACAACTCGCCATCGCTCCCGGAAGTGCAATCAGTCGCATTGCTCGACCGCTACAACAACGCGTTCGCATCCAGCGCCGACAACGCAACCAAACTCCCAGCCGCACTGGGTGATGGGTTTGATATCGCACAAGCTCTGGATATCACAGGATTCGACCCAACGAGTCATAGTGATGTCATTGCCAATATCGAGCCGCTCCAGGTCCCAGAAACTTCAACCCCGATCGCCGCTTCTGCGTGGGGAACTCTCGATCCATACGCCGTGATCGAAGTCCCTGAGTACGCAAACTTCGTTCCCGCGGCACAACCATTCGACTTGCCAACAGTCTCCATCGAAGCCAACTTCTCAGGATCCACCCTCCGAGATGTTCTCGAAGGCAACGACGGATACCCCGGCGTCCCACGCCTCTTCTGGGTCTCCACCGGGATGGCCGTCATGGGACTCGAAGTCGAGCGACAAGAACTCCAAGCCGACGGCTCATGGGGATCAACCCAACCAATCACCATGCCTCCCGGCACGCCACTCCCAACCGGTGCGGTCACCAAAGACGACGGACTCGTCCGACTCAACGAGATCATCGCAAGCGCCCAAGACTCATCGCATCAAGTCATGCAACCGAGTTACCCACCAACCATCTCCGGACCAGCGTGGATCCCACCATCCGAACTGCTCGACGATGACCAGGGACTCACCGAGACCCAGCGCCTCCAGCGTCAACTCACCCGTTTGACCGCTGAACTCGATCAACTCAACAACGCCGGGAATCGTCAAACAAGCCGACCATCCGGCGGTCGCTCAGGAAAGAACCCAGGAGGCGCCCGCGATCCCGGCAGCGCACCCACACGCTTCAACCGAGATCGCAACAAAGAGCGAATCGACTTCGTCGAAGATCAGATCGATAAGATCAAAGAAGAGCTCGAAGCCCTCGGCGTCGAGGCGGACACCGACGCCGCTGCATCGACCGACATCCTCAACCAAGACGCGATCCAACTCTGGGCGCACGACATCGGAGTCAAACCAGGCGCGACCTACCGCTACCGCACCCGCGTCGTGCTCAACAACCCATACTTCCGCAAGGGACCCTACCTCGACGAAACCGACGACGCGCAGCAAGCGCTCACAGTCGAACCATTCTCACGCGGAGACTGGTCCGACTGGTCCGATGAAGTCGCAGTGGGGGCCAAAGAGTTCTTCTTCGTCACCGAAGCATCCCAGCCGATCTCCGGCGCAGACCTCCCACAAGCAAAGGTCGAGCTCTACTCCATGTACTACGGCTACTACCGCCGCTCGTCCATGAACATCGAGCCGGGACAACCACTCGCCGCCAACCTCCGAGTCTCAGGTGATTTCGTCCTCTTCGACACCGGCGCTCTGGAAGCCGATGAAGCCGCCGAGTACATTGAGAAACTCAACAACGACGACGCCGCAGACACAGATACCCCAACCGGAATCTCGACCGCGCCCGATCGTCTGTCGATCAATCTCGACACCTTCCTCGTTCAGATCGCAAGCGACCCAGTCGCGGCTTTGCGTGCAGATCAGCAAGTCAGCACACTGATATTCCGACTCCCCGACGGCACCCTCATCCAGAGGAGCCCGATCGAGGATCGCAGCACCACCCTCTACGAGCAAGCCCAATCCTCCTCGTCCCAAGCCGCCCGCTCGAGCCTCCGCCCGACCGGTCAGCCCGCCAGATCCCCAGCCGCGGATCTCTTTCTCCCGATCGAGCCTTGATCCCAGACTTGCTCACCTCCTCAGCCAGACCCATTTCCCCCGCTCCCAGCGGGGTTTTTTATGGACCCGGATCTTCTCACGCCTCGCCGAACTCTCCAAAGATCCCCAAGGCGCACATTCAGCACCAACCAGCGGGATCAATTCTCAAGAATTGTGATCTCAATTGCAGAATTGTCGCCCTCCAAATTTGATCCACGAAATGTGAGACCTAGTATCTCCCCGCGACTCATTGAAGAGGAGCGACGGGAAACGAAGCTGGTCTTCGACTTCCCAGCATCTTTGACAACCGAATGACGACGAGCAGATACAGATACTTCGGGTTCAGTACCCGGATGTAGACTGTATTGAGAATACGAACGAGTAATCTCATTTATGCGTCTGAACGATGCTGTCTCGTGCCTACGAGACAGTTGGTCGTCCTGATCCCTCGGCAGAGGAGGGCGGCCATTGACTTTCCGATACAGACTGATGCGTGCAAGCCAGCAATGGTGAATCACGGATCGGCGCTTGGTCGGGTTGATCAAATCACGAAGGGCATACGGTGGATGACTTGGCGTCAAGAGGCGATGAAAGACGTTGGAACCTGCGAAAAGCTGTAGGGAGCCGGTAACCAGGCTGTGATCTACAGATCTCTGAATGGGGAAACCCACCCGCAAGGGTATCGCATACTGAATGCATAGGTATGCGAGGCGAACCTGGGGAACTGAAACATCTAAGTACCCAGAGGAAAGGAAAGCAACATGCGACTCCGTAAGTAGCGGCGAGCGAAAGCGGATAGGTGTGAACTTGTGAACACGAAGGAATGCGTGACCAAAGACGGTGAAAGTCCGGTAGCAAGGTGTAGCACCATAGCCCTCGATTAGGCTCGGGCTCGTGGAACCCGGGTTGAACATGGGAGGTCCACCTTCCAAGGCTAAGTACTACTTGACGACCGATAGCGAAACAGTAAAGTGATTGAAAGTTGAAAAGCACCCCTATTAGGGGGATGAAAGAGTACCTGAAACCGTGTGCCTACAAGCGGTCGGAGCCCTACGGGGTGACGGCGTGCTTTTTGCATAATGAGCCCGCGAGTTAGTCTCAGTGGCGAGCTTAAGGCCTAACGGGCCGGAGGCGGAGCGAAAGCGAGTCTGAATAGGGCGCGTAGTCGCTGGGACTAGACACGAAACCCGTGTGATCTACCCATGGCCAGGGTGAAGGTGGGGTAAAACCTGCTGGAGGCCCGAACCCGTCATCGTTGAAAAGATGTGGGATGAGCTGTGGGGAGGGGTCAAAGTCCAATCAAACCGGGAGATAGCTTGTTCTCACCGAAATAACTTTAGGGTTAGCCTCAAGAAGCAACTATTGGGGGTAGAGCTACTGGATGCGTGGTGGGCCCTCCCTGGGTACCCCATGCAACCAAACTCCGAATACCAATAGCCAAGTCTTGGGAGATAGACCGCGAGTGATAATATCCGCGGTCAAAAGGAGAATAATCCAGACCACCAGCTAAGGTCCCTAAATTATACTTAGTTTTTAAGGAAGTCAGATTGCTATGACAGCCAGGATGTTGGCTTAGAAGCAGCCACCATTTAAAGAGTGCGTAATAGCTCACTGGTCGAGGAATCTGGCGCCGATAATGATCGGGGATAAGTATAATACCGAAGCTGTGGACTTCGTAAGAAGTGGTAGGTGAGCGTTCCATAGGCGGCGAAGGTCTTCGGTAACGAATGCTGGAGCGTATGGAAGTGAATATGCGGGCTTGAGTAACGATAATGAGGGTGAGAATCCCTCACGCCGTAAGTCTAAGGTTTCCTGGGGAAGGTAAATCCGCCCAGGGTTAGCCGGGTCCTAAGGCGAGGCCGAAAGGCGTAGTCGATGGATAGCAGGTTAATATTCCTGCGCACATACAAAGATCAAAGCATAGTGCGGATCTGTGAGCTCTCTTGGACTGTTAGATGTCCAGGCCTTCGGGCCGTTAGAGGGGGATCGGGTTCCTAGAAAAGCTATGTGGGCGATGTATGTCCCGTACTAAAACTGACACAGGTAGACGAGGCGAATAGCCTCAGGCGCTCGAGAGAATGGTCGTGAAGGAATTAGGCAAATTAACTCCGTAAGTTCGCGATAAGGAGGCCCTTCGGGGCGCAGAGAAAAGGCCCTGGCAACTGTTTATCAAAAACACAGCACTGTGCTAACTCGCAAGAGGATGTATACAGTGTGACGCTTGCCCAATGCCCGAATGTCACGGAAGCAGGTTAGCTTTATGCGAAGCTTGTAACCTAAGCACGGGTCAATGGCGGCCGTAACTATGACGGTCCTAAGGTAGCGAAATTCCTTGTCGGGT
>WUAJ01000157.1 GCA_009827215.1 Phycisphaeraceae bacterium | reverse complement strand
ACCTCAACAGTTCGCATCAAGTTCGTCGCGAGCGATCTTGGTGATGGCTCTGTGGTGGAAGCAGGTATCGACGATGTACGCATCATCGGTGTCTCCTGTAACCCTGATACTTGCATCGCAGATATCAATAAGGACGGCGATCTGAACTTCCTCGATGTCTCAGCATATCTCGCATTGTTTGCAAATGGAGATCTCGCTGCGGACTTCACGAACGACGGGCAACTGAACTTCCTCGATGTTTCAGCCTATCTCAACGAGTTCGCAAACTGCCCATAAAGACTATAGCGAGCAGCAGTAAAATCACAAAACACCCGCACCGAACGGTGCGGGTGTTTTTTTCATTCCAGTGAATGAAGAGTCCCATTTGAGCATTTGGCCATGTGGAACTCTAAAAGCGGGTGATCGGGATCGAACCGACGACATTCAGCTTGGGAAGCTGACGTTCTACCACTGAACTACACCCGCAATGATGCGCCGTGATTGTATCCATTCCATATGAATTGGTCGAGTTTCGAAGCCTGATCACAGCTGCCCCATCGCCGTCAAGTCAGCGAGCCAACTATGAAAATATCACTGAGTTCGGGCCTAAAATGATCATCCACCTCGGTTCACCGGGAACAAGCAGGCCCCAAGAACCGCCAACAGTGAGGCACTGATGCCAGCTGACCTAACGATGGACAATGAACTCACAACACTTGAGTCGGTTGTAATTCGCTTTTGCGGGGATTCCGGCGACGGGATGCAACTCACCGGCGGACAGTTCACTGACACCTCCGCGCTTTTCGGGAACGATTTCGCAACATTCCCGGACTTCCCGGCAGAAATCCGTGCCCCCAAAGGGACTACCTTCGGTGTCTCGGGATTCCAAATCCAGTTTTCGAGTCAGGATATCTATACCCCTGGCGATCGGGTCAATGCGATGGTCGCGATGAATCCCGCTGGATTCAAGGTCAACATCGATGATGTCGAGCCCGGCGGGATCGTCATCGTCAATGAGGACGAGTTCACAAAAGGCAATCTCTCCAAATGCGGATACCTCGACGGCTATAACCCCCTCGAAGATCCCGAGATCGAACATAAGTACGCACTGATCAAGGTGCCGATGTCGCGATTGACCAAGGAATCGCTCGCTGAGTCCGGAATGGGCGCCAAGGACATCAACCGCTGCCGAAACATGTTCGCATTAGGGATCGTGTATTGGCTCTATGAGCGTCCCATCGACAATACCAAGAACTACCTCACCAAGAAGTTCTCAGGGAAGAAGAACCTTCCGGAGATTGCGAAGATCAATATCCAAGCGCTCGAAGCGGGGTATTACTTCGGTGAGACCGCTGAGATCTTCCCCTCTCGCTATCGAGTACCACCAGCAAAACAAGAGCCTGGGATTTACCGCCAAATCAGCGGCAATGAAGCAACTGTACTGGGACTCGTGACGGCTTCTCAAAAAGCGAGCAAACCAATCGTCTATGCAAGCTATCCGATTACGCCTGCATCCAACATCATCCATGGACTCTCACACCTGAAACGATTCGGAATCAAAACCATCCAATCGGAGGATGAGATCGCGGCGGTCTGTACCGCGATCGGCGCGAGCTTCGCAGGAGACATTGGTGTGACCGGGACCTCTGGACCAGGATTGGCACTCAAGGGTGAAGCGATTGGCCTAGCGCTGATGCTCGAAATCCCACTTGTCGTAGTGGATGTTCAGCGTGCCGGTCCAGCGACCGGAATGCCCACGAAGACTGAGCAAGCGGATCTGCTCCAAGCGATGTATGGCAGGCACTGCGAGAGCCCCGTGATCGTTGTCGCGCCAAGGAGTCCCTCGGACTGTTTCAATATGGCGATCGAAGCCGTCCGTCTCTCAACGAAGTACATGTGTCCAGTGATATACCTGTCTGACGGATACATCGCAAACGGAGCCGAGCCTTGGAAAGTGCCTGATGTGAACTCAATTCCGGAGATCAAAGTCCTGCATCCATCAAAGGATCAATACGAGGACTCAGAGTTCTTCCCATACGAGCGTGATCCAGAGACGCTCGCACGAGCTTGGGCAATCCCAGGCACAGAAGGTCTGGAACATCGCGTCGGGAGTTTGGAGAAGGAAGACAAAACGGGCAATGTCTCCTACGACCCTGACAACCATGACAAAATGGTCAGACTGCGTGCGGAGAAAGTGAAACGAGCAGCGGACTCAATCCCGCTGCTCGAAGTCAATGGTGATAAGCAAGGTGACACACTCGTACTCGGATGGGGAGGAACCTACGGCACCATCACGACAGCCGTCCAACACATCCGAGCAAGCGGACACCAGGTCAGCTCAGCGCACCTGCAATACCTTAATCCGATGCCTTCCAATACTGAGCAGGTCCTGCGTTCATTCAAGAAGATCGTCATCCCAGAGATCAATCTTGGACAACTCAGCATGCTCATCCGCTCCCAGTTCCTCATCGAAACTCACGGCATCAACATCGTCAAAGGACAGCCCTTCAAAGTCGACACACTCGTCGAGCGGATCATGGAGGTGATCGAATCATGAGCACCACCGAGACCAAACTCCCAATATACACCGCAAAAGACTTCACCACGGATCAGGATGTCCGCTGGTGCCCCGGTTGTGGTGACTACGCAGCACTCGCAGCAGTCCGAAAGGTGCTCCCCAAGATCGGACGCAAGAAGGAAGACTTTGTCTTTGTTTCAGGGATCGGATGTGCCGCACGCTTCCCGTACTATGTCGAAACCTACGGCATGCACTCCATCCACGGTCGAGCTCTCGCGGTCGCAACAGGTGTGAAGTGCGCCAACCCAAATCTTGAAGTATGTGTCGTCTCCGGGGATGGTGACCTCCTCTCCATCGGCGGCAATCACACCATCCACACGATGCGTCGGAATGTTGATATCACCATCATGCTACTTAACAACAAGATCTATGGTCTCACCAAAGGACAGTACTCCCCGACAAGCGAGCAGGGCAAAGTCTCCCCAACTTCCCCAGGAGGATCAATCGACTTCCCGATCAATCCGATCGCTATGGCGGCCGCATCGGGATGCACATTTATCGCTCGCAGCATCGACGTGGACATGAAAGGCATGGACGAGATCTACAAGCGTGGCATCGCGCACAAGGGGACTTCGTTTATCGAGGTTTACCAGGACTGTAACATCTTCAACCACAAGGCGTGGTTCTACGCGTCCCAGAAGAACACGATGCCTGAGAACACCATCAAGGTCGAGCATAGGAAGCCGTTGATCTTTGGTGCTGATGGGAAAAAGGGCATCCGTCTCAACAACGGCCAGCCCGAGGTGGTCGTCATCGGAGAGAACGGCATCACCGAAGCCGACCTGCTCGTCCACGACGAAACCAACATGTACCTTGCGCACATCTATTCCCAGATGGCGTACCCAGAGTTCCCCGAACCCATCGGAGTCCTCCACGCGGACCCAAGCAAACCCACCTACAACGAGCTGCTGCACAAGCAACTCGATGAAGCCAAGGCCAATGCGGAGCCCGAACAGCTCGATCTGCAGGCGTTGATCACCGGGAACGAGTCGTGGGTCGTTGAATCCCCAGCATAAATCGCTCAGCGAACCAGTACACGCGAGGTCGATGAAGGAAGCATGACCAACCCCTCGTGGTTCGGTTGGATCACCTTTCCATCAGCTTCAATAGTGATGTCGTCTTGTCCCATCAATCGAGCAAAGTCGACTCTATATCCATCTGCTGGCATCGGTCCCTCTTCGATCGTAAGCAGCAGCGAGCTGTCCAACAGCTCCAGGGTATAACTCAGCTTCCCAAACCGAGTCACCAACCCTCGAACGCCGACAGGCCCCGGCTCACTGAGCCACTCCGTCGGAATGCCCGCACCGAGAACGATCGCATCGCCCTCCTCGTACGCGAGCATTGAGATGATCGAGAGGATCGCTCCCGAGCCTACCCAAGTGTGAGGCATGTCCCCAACAAACCGCGCCGGCGCACGATCCCGATACGCGATCTCGCCCCATTGCGCCCAGCCGATCGGATCACGCAGACTCAGCAGCCAATCCATGTACTCGTGCGCCCGATCGACCCAGCCTATACGGATAAACGTCCCGACCGTCCGGACCTCATACGGCGTCATCCCATCCCAGACACCACCGTTGATGCGATGCTCCGTCGCATCCCACGCACGCTCAAAGGTTGATTCAAGAAGCTTGTGATCGAGCACCTCCGCCGCTTGTGTGGGGTAGTACGCGATCGCTGTCGAGGTCGCATCGAAGTCTCCGAGTTCGACACAGCCGGGGACATAGTCGATATCGTGGTGTGCCGTGGCGCGTTGGACTGATTGGGCAAGCGACCCGCCGAACGCCTGAGCGAGTGATTCAAACCAAACTTGATCATCGACCTCACCGAGCAGCTCAGCCAACTCAACCGCATCCCAAAGCCCCCGATAGATCCAGAAATCATCCCAGTACGAGTGCATCGGTTTCTCAGAATACCCCTCATGGCTGATCGATTCAGGCATGAGTCCGGCGCACGCGCGAAGGATCGGATCGTGTGAATGCGTGTACTCATCGGTCAGTCTGGAGTTTCGCATCGCTTCGATGTACTCGATAGTCAGTCGGACATTGGGATACAGCCGTCGAGCGAAGGCTTCGTCGAACTCGCCGTTAATGATCGAGCTGTTGCGGATCGCGAAGAGGAACTCTCCCGGCGCGTCGTTCTCATCCACCGGATCAGGACCACGGAAGTCCACGACACATGGGATTTTGCCGTTGTCGTACTGATAGGCGCTGTACCAGTCGATGAACCTGCGTGCTTCTTCTTGATGATCGAGCGCGATCAGAGCCGCGGACGTCATCGCCCCGTCGCGGATCCACGAGCGTTCATACGAACGTGATCCTGGACGGATACCCTCGCCGTCGGCGTTGATCAGGATGTACGCAAGATTCGCACGGATCGTGTCCTCTAGCTCCTGTACTTGCGGCGGCAGAAGAAAGTCTGTCCGATTCAGGATACCCATCCAACGTTCCCGCTCACGCTCATGGACAGTTTCGAATCCAGCCAATTCAAGAGGAACTTCCCTACGGGCTCCCATTGGCAGAGCGATATCAACTGAGTGCGACTCGCCGGGATCAAGCGATAGATGATAGAGCAACGCACCCGATGGATACGCGTTCGTCGCGTGAGCACGCTCCTTCGAATGAAACGCTCGATCAACAATACGGTCGATGATCTTCGCGCTGCTGGCATCAACCGCTACCACGGCATCGGCCTTGCGATCGGACACGGCAAAGACCTGATCATCCACCAGAATCTGATTGGGATAGGCAATCACTGATCCCGCTTCTACCACACCACCGATGGTGTTGAGGAACTGAGCCGCCGGGAGCACCTGGAATGGACGCGCCCCCAGCGCGAGGGTGACCTCCTTCTTCGAATCACCAGTATTTTTGAGTTGGTATCGTGCATGGACACGCTCGCCGTCATCATCTTGTGTTGCGACGGCGGTGATATCCATCTCGAACCCATCAAGAACCCAGTGCACCGACGGGATCGGCAGTGAACCCTCCGTAAGCGATTGATCGATCTCCGCATCCGCCCACGTG
>WUAJ01000156.1 GCA_009827215.1 Phycisphaeraceae bacterium | reverse complement strand
GGACTCACCCGAAGCGAGCGTACCGACTGGGATGTTGACATTGCGGCTGCCGTTGGCCATCGCGACGCCCTCTGGGAGGGTGTCGGTGATCACGACATTGTTTGCTGCACCAGTACCGGTGTTCTTCACAGTGAAGCGGAACACGATCTCGTCACACTTGAGTGCACGCTCGGTCGCGGTCTTGGTGAGTGCGAGTGCAGGCTCAACAACATTGAGCGATGCACAGAGGAAGTTGTTGTAGGAAACAGTGATGCAGTCCGATGCCTGACCGACTTCATTCGCAACACCGGTAAGGGTGATGATCTTGGTTTCCTTCGGAGCGAAATTGCCGAGTGCCCAGATCATGTCGCCGCCGCTGTTGCTGGCGCTTGGATCGGACTCGGAGATTTCAAGGTTGCTCTTGGAGTTGAGCGAAACGATCACATTCTGCAGCTCGGAGCTGGTCAGGTTGGTGACATGGTAAGTGAAATCAAAGTCTTGGCCGCGGACCACTTCACCCGGCATGACCTGGTGGAGAAGGATCGCGCTGGTGCGGACCTCGCCGGTTGGGAACGCCATGCGTGCCATGGTCTCGCCATCGTTGAGCGATGGTGAGTAGTAGCCCCACGAAGTGGTGCGTGGACGCTGGGTGGTTGCCGGTGCGTTTGTTTCATCAGCGCCGGTCAGATCGATACCGCCGTGGTGATCATCAGCACGCTCCGTACGTGCGGTTGTTGAGTTACAGCCGATCAGGGTCGCTGCAAGGCCGATGCCTGCGGCGAGCATGATCGAAGTTCTGAGACCTTTACGATTTTTCATGTCCTCGTGCTCCAGTTAGGTTTGGGGACCTTATGTCCTATGCGGAACGCCCTCCGCGAGGGTGCGAGATTCTGTATCCACAATGCTAGGCATACCTAACACTGCGCATGGTTATTTTGGCCCAGTAACTGCTCTGCTGCCATAAAAATGGCGTTTTTTATCGGGATGCAACAGCTTCAATACACGCACGATGAAACTGTTCACCACCGCTTCTGAAGTTGATACCCAATCTCGGTAAATAGACCGGGAGTCCACCTTGCCAATTTGCCCCGATCCCCGAAGATTCCAGCCGACACCAATCCTTCATGGTCATCAAGATCGCGTCCGCAGAACGAGCATCTCTCACAAACTGTTCAAGCACGGCAATAGAAAATTCTTCGTGATCCGGACGATCACATCGATGCAATACATGCGCTCCTGATGAGACAGCCATCTCGGCAAACGCCTCTGGATGACCAATTCCCGTCAAGATTGCTACCCGCTGATCTTTGAGTATCTCGACTGGACAGCTTGTGACCTGACCATCAGGATCATGCTGATCAATAGAACTCCACGCGTGCTCTACGACTACTACCAAGGGGTCATGATTGGTGTTCGACTCAATCCACCCTCGCATCATCCCAAGCTCGTTTTGCTCGACCATCTCCGAGTGCGTGATCAAAATCACATCCGCACGCGAGAGCGACTCAGCACATTCACGAAGAAATCCCAATGGCAGCAACGCATCACGGCTTGGTGGTCGTGAAGCGTCGATTAAAACGATGTCCAAGTCCCGTGCGATCTTGCGATGCTGAAAGCCATCATCGAGCACAACACAATCGATCTGCTCCCCACGCTCGCTTGCAAACAGCTCCTGCAAACCAGCAGCTCGATCCGGCTGAGCGACTATGGGAACACCTACGAGAGCAGACGAGTGCTCTCGCTCCTCATCGCTCATCTGACCAGCCTTTGCCTTGTATCCACGCATCGCGATCGCGGGGTGATGTCCTTGCTCCATCAGCGTGCGGACGACATGCTGAACGACGGGAGTCTTTCCAGTCCCACCAGTTGTGAGATTTCCGATTGAAATCACCGGACGATCCAGCGTGGTCACACCGATCCCTCGATCGTATTTTCGATTCTGATGATTGATCCCGATCGAATAGAGCTTTGAGAGTGCAGACGCCAAGAACACAGGCAGCCGAGTCGGGCGGTGTTCTGGAATCATCCCGCCCGCTCCGATTGTTCCATAAGCTTGACGATCTCATCATGGAGTGCCTTGCGCTGGACCTTCGCGAGCCGGAGCGAGTTGAGTGCATCGACGCATGCCATGAGCACGATCAGTCCCAGCAGTCCGACGATGCAGGACCATGAGTAGATGAACTCCTGCTCCTGAGCCGGAGTCACGATCCCGAATCCGTAAGCCGTGAGTGGGATCGTGAACATCATGATCCATCCGGTCATCATCCGGATCTGTCGTCTGGACTCAGGCATCTTACCGATCGCGTGCTCTCGGAGGACGATCATGTGCGCCGCAACCACGAGCAACGCGATCATCGCGAGCGGGAGCACAAACCAGGTTGGCGCGATCGGCGCGTATTCCATATCCCGATCATACAACGATTCCATGAAGTCTGCCGCCAAAAACCCCATTTGCTGCCCCAAGACCTACACTCTCGGACCATGATCGACCTTAAAGCATTGCGTGACAATCCCCAGCGTTTCAAAGACGGCTGCACCAAGAAAAACTACACAGTTGACATCGATCAACTACTCTCACTTGACGAGCACCGCCGATCGCTCCAATCTGAGCAAGAATCGCTCCGCGCCGAGCAAAAGAAGCTCTCGAAAGAAACCGGTCCGAAAATCGGCCAGCTCATGGGACAGCTCAAAGGCGCCAGCGATGCCGACAAGCCGAGCATCGAAGCGCAGATCGCGGAGATCAAAGAAGCACCCGCGAAACTCAAAGACCAGATCACCGCACTCGATGAACAAATCTCGCAGGTCGAACCAAAGCTCAACGAGCTGCTGCTCGCGATCCCGCTCCCGCCGGATGATGATGTCCCTGTGGGAAGCACGAGCGACGACAACATCGAGATCTCCCGCTGGGCGCCCGACGGATGGGACTGGGACAAGACCTTTGAGCAGAACAAAGGATTCTCACCCAAGTCGCACATCGAGCTCTGCGAGATGCACAATCTCGTCGACTTTCCACGCGGCGTCAAGATCGCGGGATCACGCTCGTACATCCTCAGCGGCGACGGCATGAAGCTCCATCAAGCGATCCTCCGCTACGCGATCGACACGATGACCAACGAGAACGGCTTCACCCCCATGAGCGTCCCTGTTCTCGTGCGCGAACAAGCAATGATCGGGACCGGATTCTTCCCAGGAGGCAAGGACCAGTCCTACCAAGTCAACGAAGAAGCACGCGGCGGCGGACAAGACATGTACCTCACCGGCACCGGCGAAGTCGGACTCATGGGTCTCCACCAAGACGAGATTATCGACGAAGCAAACCTCCCACTCAAGTATGTCACCGTTTCCACATGCTTCCGCAGAGAAGCGGGAGCCGCGGGCAAAGACACCGCTGGTCTGTACCGCATCCACCAGTTCGACAAAGTCGAGCAGGTCGTGATCGATGTCGCGGATGAATCCAAATCGCGCCAGCACCACAAGGACATGATGGGGTTCGTCGAGCACCTACTCAAATCTCTCGGACTCCCCCACCGCTTGCTCCAATGTTGCACCGGTGATCTTGGCGTGAAGAACGCCGACATGATCGACATCGAATGCTGGATGCCCTCGCGAGGCGACGAGGACGACAACGGCGTCCCAACAGGAGAGTTCGGAGAAACCCACAGCGCGAGCCGCCTCTACGACTTCCAGTGCCGACGCCTCAACATGCGATACCGCGCCGGAGGAGAGAACGGCAAAGGCGCGACCACCTTCTGCCACTCGCTCAACAACACCGTCGCCGCATCTCCACGCATCCTGATCCCGATCATCGAGATGTACCAAAACGCCGACGGCTCGATCACTGTCCCCGAAGCGCTGCGTCCGTACATGAACGGACAAGAACGCATCGGATAAGTGTTCAGATTTGTTGCAATAACTTTATGAGTCAAACCATTGACTTCCTTAATTGAGAGACCAACAACTCTCTCCACTGAACTTTGCGTTGTGCGAAGTTTGAAAGGAGTCCTCATGCTTTTCCTGATTTCATCAGGCATTGAACACAAACAAGCGAAGCGCCAGCGGTATGACTGGTCTGACTTTGCTTGTGGACACATGGGTTGACCACACGCCGGGCGTGGTCTGCCCGGCAGCCAATGCATATTTACCCGGCTTAGTTTTGATCAACACGCACGCGTGTGTTGACATTCATCGTTCCGTCGCGGTGTTGCGCGGATCACTTATCTATTGCGCCAGGAGTTCATCATGAACGCACAAGTTATCATGGCGTGTTCACTCGCGCCCGAAGACATCCTCCCAGGGACCTATGTGATGGTCCTCCACGAGAAGCGGGAGTTCCTCCACGCGGTCAATCCGATGGAAGGGAATACCGCGCCGATGATCAGTCGTCTGGACATGCGTCCGGACGAGACTGAGCTCCCTCGGATCGTGGTCGCCGTGAACCTCCCGTTTGTGGTCGTGAAGAACTACCAAAAGCGGACTTCGGTAATCGACACGCGGACCGTTGCGCTCGCGAAAGTGAGCAAGAAGTTCGCTCGCGCTGCGATCACACCGAACATGAATCGAGAGCAAGAATCCAACAAGGATTCATCATGCGAAACATGCAAGGCAAACTAATCACTCCCACGGGATACAAAGCTCCGCCCGGCATGCACTCTGTATGCCGGGCGGTTATGCTATATGCATGACCCTGATCAGCCGCATCATCCAATCCCCCCTCTGCCCCCTGCGAGCCGCGACCAGCGACCGCGGCATCTGCCTGCTCGAGATGGGATCCCCCGAGCGTGCTCAGCGAGAGCAGTCTGAACTCGAAGCGGCGTTTGACACGAAGATGATCGAGGGCGATCACCCGCTCCTCGATCAACTCGAGTCCGAGCTCAATGGATACTTCAAGGGCGAGCTCACGAGATTCACGGTCCCCCTCGACTGTCCCGGATCGGAGTGGCAGACCAAAGTCTGGAACGCGCTCGTCGACATCCCGTTCGGAGAAACCATCTCCTACGGGCAGCTCGCGGCCCGACTCGACAATCCAGGCGGCGCTCGCGCCGTCGGACTCGCCAATGGTCAGAACCGCGTCAGCATCGTCGTGCCTTGTCATCGTGTCATCGCCGCCGACGGAACCCTCCACGGCTACGGCGGCGGACTCCCACGCAAACGCTGGCTCCTCGATCACGAAGCAACCCACTCCTCGCACGGGCTCTTCACCCAGCCTTCTACCGAATCCGCATCAGTCTAAACCAAGCCGAACCATCGGCACCGTGCCCTCGACATGCACCGCTTTGGGCTCGCCGTGGTCGCGCAGATAGCGAATGCACTCCAGCATCTCATCCCGCACCGGCGCAACAAACGCGATCGGCTCATTGTTGATCGGATGCGTAAACGCAAGCAACGCCGCGTGGAGCGCCTGGCGCTCGATCAACGGATTGCTGTCCTCGCCCATCAATGGTTTCCCCCGATACAGATCATCCCCCACGATCGGGTACCCGATATGCGACAGATGCACACGGATCTGATGAGTCCGCCCCGTCATCAGTTCCAGCTCGACCAGTGAATACCGGCGTGAAACGTGCGTGTGTCCCAGCGCAGGCAGTTCGTACCGCTCGCGAACCCGGCACACCGTCTTGCTCGGCTTTCCCAGATCATCAAACCGCACGACCCGCTTCTCGCGAGCACCCTTCGCACGTGACAGGTGCGGCCCAAGCGGCAGATCGATCAACTGCTCATCAGGTTCAACCCACCCCTGCACGATTGCAAGGTATCGCTTGTCCACCT